>JAUSPL010000474.1 GCA_030656535.1 Gemmobacter sp. | reverse complement strand
TGTCGCCCCCGCAACAAAGGCGTTTGGGGCATCTGACGACAGCGCAACCGGGGCTCCTTGACAGTTAGAACGGACCGGTTCAACTGTAAGCCCATGTTCGACTTGAACCCCGTAAGTCACGTCGTCGGCTGGATGCTGATGGTCTTCGGCGGGGTCATGTTGGTCCCTGCGGCCGTCGAAATTGCATCCTCCGCAGAAGCGCCCAGCGCGCCCGCCTTTCTGACCTCGGCCTTTGTTACTTTTGGTGTCGGGGGATTGATCGCCCTCTCAACCAACACACAGCAACGCGCCGGCCTGTCGATCCGACAGGCCTTTTTGATGACTGTGGCGGTGTGGTTCACCCTGCCCTTGGCCTGTGCCCTGCCCTTTGCGCTGGCATTGCCAGCCCTGAGCCTGACCGACGCAATTTTCGAATCTGTTTCGGGGATCACCACGACCGGATCGACCGTCATCATCGGCCTGGAACGGCTACCGATAGGGATCAACCTGTGGCGCGGGATGTTGAATTGGCTGGGCGGGCTTGGGATTGCATTCGTGGCCATGATCTTCTTGCCGGTGCTCAGGATCGGCGGGATGCAGGTTTTCCGCGCCGAAGGGTTCGATACCCTTGGCAAGGTGTTGCCGCGCGCGTCCGACATCGCCGGTGCTTTGGTGCGGGTCTATGTGATCCTGACGGCAGCCTGCATTGCAGTCTATCTGCTGCTTGGCATGACGCCGCTGGATGCGGTCGTCAACGGCGCCGCAACCATCGCGACGGGGGGGTTTTCCTCTGCCGACGCCTCGTTCGGCAAGTATCCCGGCGCGGCAGAATATGCAGGGGCTCTGTTCATGATACTGGGCAGTCTGCCCTACATCCGCTACGCCCAGATGCTGCGCGGCAATCCCGGGCCGCTGCTGCAGGATGTACAGGTGCGGGCCTTTTTGGTGTGGGTTCTGGGCTCGGTGGCGATGGTGGTGGTCTGGCGGCTGGCCGTCACAGACGAGGCGTTCGAACCCGTCCTGCGCGAGACGTTGTTCAATATGGTGTCGATCTTCACCGGCACAGGGTTCTTTTCCGGAACGTTCAGCACTTGGGGTGGGTTTGCCTTGATCGCGGCTTTTGTGGTCGGCATGATCGGCGGCTGTTCGTCGTCCAGTTCGGGTGCCCTGAGCGTGTTCCGGGTGCAGTTGATGGGTGCCGCCATTTTGGGTCAACTGCGCCAGATCGCATCGCCGCACCGGGTGCCGGATGTTCGCTATGACGGCAAAAGGGTGGACCTTGCGACGCTGGACACGCTTGTGGTCTATGTGGCCCTCTATGTGCTGACGATCGGGGTGCTTAGCGTTGCGCTGACCTTGATCGGTGTGGACATGACCTCGGCGGTGTTCGGGGTTTGGACGTCGATCGGCAATATCGGCTATGGCTTTGGCCCGATGGTGGCGGCGACCGGGACGTTCATCGAGTTTCCTACGGCTGCCAAATGGATCCTGATCCTGGCGATGCTGCTGGGGCGGTTGTCACTGATCGCGGTCTTCGTGGTTCTGATGCCGCGGTTCTGGCTGCGCTAGAGTGAAGGTCCGGGGTGCGTCTTGACTCCTGCCAGTCCCGCAGCCAAGCGTTGGCCATGTTCGATATGCGCCCCGTCGGTTATGTCATCGGCCTGTTGATCGCCGCGTTGGGGATGGCAATGCTGTTTCCCATGGCCCTGGACTGGGCTGCGGGCGATCCCCATTGGCAGAGCTTTCTTCAATCGGCGGTGATTACCGGGCTTTCGGGGGCAGTGCTGGCGCTGGCTTGTGCCAATGGACGGGGCAACAGCCTGACATTGCAGCAATCCTTTATCCTGACCACCGCGACCTGGGTCGTCGTGCCGGCCTTTGGCGCACTGCCGTTCATGCTGGGCGCGCCGGGCGTTGGGGTGACGGACGCCATGTTTGAAGCCATGTCCGGGATGACCACGACCGGTGCCACGGTGTTCACCGGCCTGGATGATCTGCCGCTTGGAACAAACCTTTGGCGCGGGATTCTGCATTGGCTGGGCGGATTGGGTATCGTCATCGTCGCGATGATCTTTTTGCCGGTCATGAAGGTCGGTGGGATGCAATACTTCCGCTCCGAAGGCTTTGACACCCTGGGCAAGGTCTTGCCGCGCGCGCTGGATATTTCCAGCGCCCTGATCCAGATCTATATCGCGCTGACACTGGTGTGCCTGATCGTCTATTACGCCATGGGCATGACCGGGTTCGAGGCGGTCGTCCATGCGATGTCGACGATCGCGACGGGGGGGTTTTCCACATCGGACCAGTCATTTGCAAAGTTCTCCGGCCCGCTGGAATATGCGGCGGCTGTATTCATGTTCCTGTCGACGCTGCCATTCATCCGCTATGTCCAGTTGCTGAACGGCAGCATCCGGCCGCTGCTGGTTGACAGTCAGGTGCGGGCCTATCTGCGCTGGACCATTTACGCGATTGTCCTGATTTTCAGTTATCGGGTGCTGATCCTGGATGATGAAGCAAGTTTGGCGCTTCGTGAAACCGTATTCAATCTGGTCTCGATATTCACAGGAACCGGGTTTACCAGCGCCGATCTGTTGGCGTGGGGCGGTTTTGCCTTTGTCGTTTTGCTGTCCGTGGGCTTTATCGGGGGGTGCACCTCCTCCACCGGATGTTCCGTCAAGGTATTCCGCTATCTGATCTTGTTCGAAACGATCAAGATCCAGATACGGCGCCTGCTGTCGCCCAATGCCGTGCTGCCGATTCGGATGGACGGCAGACCCGTCAATACTGATGTTGTGACCTCGGTCATCGTGTTCTTCACGCTGTTCGTGCTGACCTTTGGTGTGCTGGCCGTTGGCCTTTCGTTGACAGGGTTGCAGACTCGGACCGCCTTGACGGCCGCTTGGACATCAATCGCCAACATCGGCCCGGTCTGGGGCGGCGAAGTTGGGCCGACAGGGGCGTTGGACATGTTTCCCACTTCGGCGAAATGGATGATGATCTGGGGAATGTTGCTGGGGCGGTTGGAACTGCTGTCGGTCTATGTGTTGCTCACGACGCGGTTCTGGGTTCGCTGAGGATCAACCTTGCAAGGCTGCTGCCACCTTGACCAGGGTGTGCCCCACAGAGGGCACACCCTGGTCGCAAGATCCGGATGCTCTGAAGGACGCACCCGATCAGGTTAGCGCCAGCACGACACCATCACAGCCATATCGGTGCCGATCGCGGTGATGTCTTCAGGGGCCAGCGCGCCCGAACGCTCCACTGGCGCAAGGCCAAGCCCCAGGGGCGACAACCGCTCCGCCCAGCCGGACGCCGGGGCAAAGAACGACACCTCGGCCGGCAGCACCCGACCAGCGGTTTCCATCTTTGGCAACAGCACGCCGATCACACCACCCGATCCGTCGATCACAGGGCCACCCGCGTCGCCAGCCAGCGCCGGCAAGGTAAGACGCGCAACACCATCCTCGCCGTCCAGCCCGCCAGCGGCGGCAAAGGTCCCGAACGTCATCGTCGGCAGGGACAACTGATCCCCGAACGAATAGCCCGCCACGGCAACATCCGCACCTTCCCGCGGCAAGTCTGCGGAAAAACGTGCATAGCCAAGCGGGATCAGGGGCCCCTTGGGGCGCAGCACCGCGATGCCCATCCCGGTATCCGCCAGCGCCACCTCGGCCTCTTGGGCGCCGTCCAGGGTGATACGGTTACACGCCGCAACGTCAGCGGCAGAGGTCATGACCGTGCCGCGGGCATCGATGTAGAACCCGGATTGCGTGATCGCCGGGCGGCGTGGTTCCAGGCCGTCCATCATCCCTGCCCGCTGCGCGTCATCCAGAGGCACCAACCCCGGATCCAGCGCGCGGTTGCCGATGGATCGAAAGCTGCCCTTCATCGCGGCCAACACCCGGCCCATGCGGTCACTGTCACTGGGTTGCCAGATCAGCACATAGCCCTTGATCAGCCCCGACGAGAGTTCTGCATAGCTGTAACTTTCGACCTGCGCATTGCGACCGGAAATCTCGAACGACCGTGCGCGGCGTTCGCGAGGCCCCTCCAGCGGGACGATTTCCAGCGATTGAAGCGTATCATACAACCCGAACAGCGCGCCCTGATCGCCCGGCTGGCTGATCAGCAGCACGCGCACACCGCTGCCTTCGCGTTCGGCATATTGCGCGAACGGAGGCGCATAGCTGTCAAACCGAACAAGTGCCAGCGGCAGGTCGATTTCGATTCCGGCCTCTTCGTCGCGCACCCGGTCAAGGCCAATCTCGGCCAAGGCGGATTGCCAGCCACCAACCAAGGCATTGCGCTGCGCAGTTGTCAAAACCCCCGTCGGCTCGTTTGTCTGCGCGCTTTGCCACGCGGCCATGGCACCACGGGTTCCCGGTCCGAAGGCCCCGTCAATCCCGGCGGAATAATAGCCAAACCATCCCAAAGCGCTTTGAATGTCCTCGCGCTCTGATCGCGACAACGCGGCCTCGGCCCGGCGCGATTCGGCCAATGTTTCGGGCCGGGTTTCGGCTGGGGCGGGCTGTGGTTGCGCGATTGGCGCAGGCTCTGCTGCAGGCGCCGCCGGTTCTGCCGGTACCACCGGGACGGGCGCGGGGTCTACAGGCGTCACGGCAGCCGACTGTTCCGCCGACGACGCGGCACTGGCACCCAGCGGCCAGAACTGCTGGCGAAAGTTTCCGCCATCCGCCAAAAAGCTGTCCAACGGGACAAGCCGTTCTGTCCGAAGCGCGCCCAGCCGGTCAAACCCTGCACCGCGTTCATAAGGGCCCAAGACGATGGCATACCAACCGGACGCAAGGCTGAACCCCGCAACATCGTCAAATGCCCCTGAATAGGCGCGGGCGCGTTCCTCGGCGGCGCGCAATGTGGGTTGGGCTTCGATCTGCACCCAGACCTGCCCCAATGTTTGGGCCTGCCCTGATTCCGGCGTGGCCGCCCCAATCATCATCGCAATCAACCCGATAAAAAACGCCCGTACCATAAACCAAAGCCCCTTGCCGTCTGCGAGGTGGTTCCAGTCCACCCCAGTGTGCAAACTAAACAGACCAGCCCGGGGATGCACGTCGAATCTGCCCGGCGCGACGTCGGGTTGCATTGACCCTGACGCGGCTGTTGCCTATGCAGAACGCGCTTTTCAAGAGGTTCCAAGCCAATGGCCGACAGCGAAACCGCCCCGCGCAGCTTTCAGGAAATCATCCTGCGGCTTCAGTCCTATTGGGCAGCAAAGGGCTGCGCCATCTTGCAACCCTATGACATGGAGGTCGGCGCTGGCACTTTTCACCCTGCCACAACCTTGCGCGCCTTGGGGCCCAAGCCCTGGGCCGCAGCATACGTCCAGCCCTCGCGTCGCCCGACCGACGGGCGCTATGGCGAAAACCCCAACCGCCTGCAGCACTACTATCAATATCAGGTCATCATCAAACCATCGCCGCCTGACCTGCAGGACCTGTATCTGGGCAGCTTGCGTGCCATCGGACTTGACCCTGCGCTGCACGACATCCGTTTTGTCGAAGACGACTGGGAAAGCCCGACGCTCGGCGCCTGGGGTCTGGGCTGGGAAGTCTGGTGTGACGGCATGGAGGTTTCGCAGTTCACGTATTTCCAGCAGGTCGGCGGCCATGACTGCAAACCTGTCTCGGGCGAACTGACCTATGGGCTGGAACGACTGGCGATGTATGTGCTGGGCGTCAACCATGTGATGGACATGCCCTTCAACGATCCGCAATCACCGATCCCCCTGTCCTATGGCGACATCTTTCGGCAGACCGAGCAGGAATATTCGCGCTGGAACTTCGATCAAGCCGACACCGACCTTCTGCTGCGGCATTTTGAGGACGCCGAGGCCGAATGCGACCGTATCCTGACTGCCTCGCAACCCGACAAGGCCGGGCGCCACATCGTCATGGCGCACCCGGCCTATGACCAGTGCATCAAGGCCAGCCACCTGTTCAACCTGCTGGACGCGCGCGGCGTGATCTCGGTCACCGAACGGCAAGCCTATATCGGCCGGGTCCGGGCCTTGGCCAAACGTTGCGCCGACGCGTTTGTCACCACCGAAGCCGGGGGCGTCAGCGCGTGAACGGCAAGTATCTTGTCCTTGGTCTGGTGGGTTCGGCGGTCTTTGCGGGCGGATTGATGTACTATCTTCAAGTCTATGCCTTTTACGAACGCTTGCCCGATACGACACCGCTTCACGTTGCGACCGAAACGGGTCAGCAGCCCTTGTCGCTGACACACTTCGACGGCATTGACGCCACCTCGTCGCCGCTTCGGTTTCGGGCCTGCGCCCAATTGGCCGACACGACCGAGCTGTCGTCGGCCATTCTTGCGACAAACCCCGACCCGCTGACCGCACCGGGGTGGTTTTCGTGCTTTGACGCGCCGTCCATCGGGCTGGCCCTGCAACGCGGCGAGGCCAAGGCCTATCTGTCAGTCCATGACATAACCCGCGGGATTGACCGCATCATCGCCGTTGACGCCGATGGCCGGGCCTATGCCTGGCACCAGCTCAACGGAACATTGGAGAACTGACATGGCCGACCTTCTGATCGAGCTTTTCTCCGAGGAAATCCCTGCCCGGATGCAGTCCCGCGCCCGCGATGACCTCAAGAAACTGGTCACTGACGGGCTGGTGACGGCCGGGCTGACCTATGCTTCAGCCGGTGCGTTTTCCACCCCGCGCCGCCTGACGCTGACCGTGCAAGGCCTGACCGCCGAAAGCCCGACCCTGCGCGAAGAACGCAAAGGCCCCCGCACCGACGCGCCCCAGGCCGCCCTTGACGGCTTTTTGCGTTCCACCGGGCTGACCCGTGATCAGTTGACCGTGCGCGACGACAAGAAAGCGCAGGTCTATTACGCCGTGATCGAAAAACCCGGTCGCAAATCCCCGGCAATCATCGCCGAGGTGCTGGAAGCGACGATCCGCAATTTCCCTTGGCCCAAATCCATGCGCTGGGGGACCGGGTCGTTGCGCTGGGTGCGCCCGCTGCATTCGATCCTGTGCTTGCTGACCGATGAGGGCGGCGCAGAGGTCGTGCCGATGTCCGTCGACGGCATCACCGCAGGTAACACCACCGAGGGACACCGCTTTCTTGCCCCGGGCCGGTTCCCGGTGTCGTCCTTTGACGACTACACGCGCAAACTGAAATCCTCCAAGGTCATGCTCGACCCCGCCGAACGCGCCGCCCACATCTGGCACGACGCCACCACCGCTGCCTTTGCCCAAGGGCTGGAGGTCGTCGAAGACCCCGCCCTGCTGACCGAAGTTGCGGGTCTGGTCGAATGGCCGGTGGTTTTGATGGGCCCGATCGGTACCGATTTCTTGGGCCTTCCGGCGGAAGTGCTGCAAACCTCGATGCGCGAGCATCAGAAATTCTTTTCGGTGCGCAACCCCGCCACTGGCCGGATCGAGAAATTCGTGACAGTTGCCAACAATGAGGCCGCCGACCACGGCGCGACCATTCTTGCGGGCAACGGCAAGGTGCTGTCCGCCCGCCTGTCGGACGCGCGGTTCTTTTGGGACAACGACCTGCGCCGGGTGAAAGCCGAAGGCATGGAGGGGCTGGCCGCGGGTCTTGCCTCGGTCACCTTCCACAACGAACTCGGGTCGCAGGCCGACCGCATCACCCGCATCGCAGCCCTTGCCCGCGAAATCGCCCCGCTTGTCGGGGCATCCCCCGACCTTGCGGCCGAGGCCGCCCGCGTCGCCAAGGCCGACCTGCAATCGGCGATGGTCGGCGAATTCCCCGAACTGCAAGGCACCATGGGCACCTATTACGCCCGCGCCGCCGGCCTGTCCGAGTCTGTGGCCCTGGCCTGCAAGGCCCACTATCAACCCCTTGGCCCGTCGGACGACGTGCCCACCGACCCGGTTTCGGTCGCCGTGGCCCTGGCAGACAAGCTGGACACCCTGACCGGCTTCTGGGGGATATACGAGAAACCCACGGGGTCAAAAGACCCCTACGCCCTGCGCCGCGCCGCGCTTGGGGTGATCCGGTTGGTGTTGATGAATGGGGCAAAGTTTAACGCTGCGTCGATCATTGAGCATGGTTTTGCACTTCACGAGTCTCGGGACGTTTCACTCGAGTATCAAGAGGACGACAAAAAACGCGCGGAGTTGCTTTCTGGACTTGGCTTGGAAGCGCACAGTTTTGAGGCTCGTCATGAACTCCTGAACAAAGTCTCGACATCAATCTCTCACTTATACCCGTCTTACAAGCGCAAGCAAAAACAACATAGTTCATCAGAATTTTGGTTGCGAAGTGATGGCTCAGATGCGCGAGAAGGCGCAACCGGCACATACAGTCTTTTTGACTTAGATGTGAAAGACCTCCTCGCCTTCTTCCACGACCGCCTCAAGGTGTTCTTGAAAGACGAGGGCATCCGCCATGATGTCATCGACGCCTGCCTTGCGATGCCGGGCAACGACGACCTGACGCTGGTGGTCGCCCGCGCCCGCGCGCTGCAGGCGACGCTGAAAACCGATGACGGCACCAACCTGCTGCAAGGGTTCAAGCGCGCCAACAACATCCTGACCCAGGCCGAACAAAAGGACGGCGTCGAATACAGCTATGGCGCGGATGTCAAGTTTGCGGAAACCGACGCCGAACGCGCGCTGTTCGCGGCGCTGGATACCGCAGACGCGATCATCTTGCCTGCGATGGCCGCCGAAGACTTTGCCGCCGCCATGTCTGCCATGGCCGCCCTGCGCGCGCCCATCGACGATTTCTTTTCTGCAACGCAGGTGAACAGCGACAACCCGGTCATTCGCCGCAACCGGCTGAACCTGCTGCACCGCATCCGCGCGATCTGCGGGCAAGTGGCAGACCTGACCAAGATCGACGGCTGACCCCCAAAAGGGGCGCCCCACGGCGGGCGCCCTGTCAACTGGTCCCTGGCATCCGGTCCCTGGCAGCGAAACTTTACCGCCTGACGCCACGGGCGCGGCGCACACCGCCATTTTGGCACCACTCCCCACTTTCGCACCGCTTGCACCCTGCGCGGACCGCACTATGCTGCCCGCAACCCGAAAGGTGCCGCAGTGCAGAAACACCCCGACCACGCCTTAGTCACGCCCTCTGCGCCCATTGCCACCACGACCCATGGCTGGCGCGCGAAATGCTTGCAGCGGTTGATCCGACTGGATCTGCCAGTGCCCTGCACAGTGGCCTTGTCCTTTGCGTCCGTGCGCAGCATTGCAGCGGGGCACGCATCCACGCCCAAGGCCATTCTGGCCCCGTTTGGGGCTGCGCCGCTGGTGTCGATCCGACCCAGCCCGGAAAACCCCGACTGGGGCGGGCCGGGCACCATTCTGAACATCGGGCTGAACACCGAACGTCACGCGGCCCTTGCCGCCACGCACGGTCAGGACGCGGCGGACGCGCTGTATCTGCGCTTTGTGCAATCCTATGCGATCCATGTCGCGCGGCTTGATCCTGACATGTTCGACGCCGCCGCCCCGTCGGCCGAGGCCCTGCGCGCAGCCCTGCGCGCCTATGAGGTCGAAACCGAAGAACCGTTTCCACAAGATCCCGCCGTGCAACTGACCCAATCCCTGCGGTCGATGGCGCGGGCGTGGGAAGGCACGACAGCGCGCCTGCTGCGTCAGGCCAAGGGGGCCCCGCAGGAAGCGGGCCTTGGGCTGATCGTGCAGGAAATGGCGTTGGGCATGGGGCAAGGTGTGTCCGGGTCAGGTGTCATCCAGTTTGTGGACGCTGTCACCGGCAACCCGCAAATCACCGGGCGGTATCTGAGCCAGAGCCTTGGGCGCGATGCGCT
>JAUSPL010000470.1 GCA_030656535.1 Gemmobacter sp. | reverse complement strand
TACGTCTTGCCGTTGTATTTATAGGCCGCCATCCACACCGGCAGCAGGATGTGCTTGAAGGTCTCGCGGCTCCAGTCGGTGTCGATACTCGTGACGCGCTGCTCGTCGCCGCCAATGTCGCGCCGCACGTCACTGTGGATGACCGCTGCCATCTTTTCGCGTCCGATGTCGTGCCCGGCGTCCAGCCCGACGGTATACCCCTCGGCCTGAAATCCAGCCAGATAGTCGGGGCGATAGGGCGTCAGCGCCGACAGGTCCCACGGCTCCAACCCGTCGGCATGACCGCGCGGCAGGCTGGTGGCGGCCATGACCAGCACGTCATCGAACGCCCGCGCCACACTGCCGGATGCATGCGACCAGCGAATCTTGCGCACCTGTTCCTGACGTTGTTCGCTGCGACCGTTGACCCGGACCGTAACGGTTCGGGTTTCATAGTAGGCATCACCCCGCTGGCCGGAATAGCGCGACCGGGTGGCGGCGTCGAAGGTCCAGTAGGGGACGTATATCCCGTTCAGCGACCGTCCCTTGCGGGCGTATTCCTGCAAACCGTTTGGGGCGAACCACAACCGGCCCAGCCAGTCGGTCATCGACCCGCGCGCCTGAACCTCGGTCAACACGAACGGCACCACGGCTTGCGGTTTGATCTGTCTGTGGCTGCCGGTGTCGACCACGACCGGCGAGGCGCAAAACGGACACCGGGTTGCGTGGGTGGTGCCGTCGAATTCCAACTGCGCACCGCAACTGGGACAAGAGGTCGTGCGCACATCAACCATCGCCCCGGCCGGCAAAGCGTCCCGCAGAGCCGCGTTCAGATCCAATTCGCCCAACGCCTTGGTGCGCTGGGGAGCCGTACTGGGCGCAATCTTTTGCACATGGCCGCAATGGCCACAAACCAGTTCCGTCTGGCCCGGCGCAAATCCAAGATCCGCGCCACATTGTTCGCAAGGCCAGCGGTACTCCTCGGCGGGTCTGGACATCTCAGCCTGCGGGTGGCGGTGGTGGCGGTGGTGCTATGGTGAACAACTGAGCCAGTTCTGCAATGCTGCCTGCGGGTTTCCATCCGTCCTGACCTGCCGTCCATACCAGCGTTTCACGGGTGAATTGCCCCGAACCGGCCATCTGGCCCAGCGAGGCACGGGCGAACGGCCCGGTGGTCTGGCCGTTGTCGGCAATGTGCCACACCCGGTCAACCGGCGGTGGGGGCGGAGGGGGCGCGGCCACAGGGCTGGTACCCCAAGGGCCGGGCTGGCCCCCGCCGATCTGCTGGGCCATCGCCATGCCCATGCCCATGCCGATCCCCGCACCCATGCCTGAATTGGGGGTGCTGGCGGCCGCGCCCATCGCCTCGGCGGCGGCGAACTGGGTATACTTCGCAAGGTCACCGGCGACACCCATCGCGGTACGTTTGTCCAGAACCTTTTCGACCTCTTCAGGCAGCGAAATGTTTTCTATGTAGAAATCCGGAACCGCCAGACCATAGGCCTCGACCGCCGGGGCAATCGCCTTTGCGACGATCGCTCCCAGATCCTTGGTGTTGGCGGCCATGTCCAGCACCGGGATGCCGGATCCGGCGATCACGCGCGAGAATTCCTGCACGATCACGTCGCGCAGGTGGACCGAGATTTCCTCGGTGGTGAATTCGCCGTCCGTGCCGACGATTTCGGTCATGAACCGGCCGGGGTCAGTGACCCGCATGGTAAAAGTTCCAAAAGCGCGCAGACGCACCGGCCCGAATTCCGGGTCACGGGTGGTGATGGGGTTTCGTGTGCCCCATTTCATGCCGGTAAAGCGGGTGGTGTTGATGAAGTAGATTTCAGATTTGAACGGTGATGAAAATCCGTGGTCCCAATGCTGCAACGCCGTCATGATCGGCATGTTGTTGGTTTCAAGCATGTAAAGACCTGGCCCGAACACATCGGCCAACTGGCCTTCGTGAATGAACACCGCAGCCTGACCTTCGCGCACCGTCAGCTTGGCACCATACATGATCGCGTTGCCGTGGCGTTCGAACCGCCACACCATTGTGTCTCGGGTGTCGTCGGTCCAGTCAATGACATCGACGAATTGGCCTTTAAGGAAATCGAACACCATCACGGGCTCCTTCTTACAATGGCGGGACTAGAATAGCGGAAAACGAACATTATCAGCTTTCGCCCCCAAGAATTTCAGTTGCCAGGACCCGCAGAATGGGGCGGGCCTCGGCTTCGCGCATGCCCGGGGTCAGGCGGGCATCATACAGCATTTTCAGCAACAGTTCGTCGTGCCGCGTCAAGGTCGCGAACTCTTCGTCATCGTTGAAGATTGACGGGCGGGCTTGCGGATGGTCGTTGGCCAGACCCAGACCTTGCGCGATCTCTTCGTGGATACAAGACAGGCGCAGCAGGTCTGGCAGTTCTGACCGGATCACAGCAAGCGCGTTTGAATAGACCGGGCGGTCGCCTTCGGATATCGCCAGCACAAGGCAAAACGTCGACAGAGGCAACTGTGCAGCGATATCCAGTTCCAATCGGTTCAGGCCGGGAAACAAACCGGCCCATTCCCCGGCGCTTGCACTACGTTCATCCTCGGACAGGATGTAGACGAAATAGTTCGGGTTGGCGTCGGACACCCGGATCGAATGGCCCGACACGCGGGCCAGCCTGTCGGCAAAGGCCGATACGGACGCGCGGTCGCGGGTGCGCTGGTCTTCCGGCACCTGCGCGCCAAAACGTACCGATATGCGCACAGGCCCGTCCCACCGCCGCAAAGCTGCAGGGGATTGCCGCGCGACCAACCGCCCGCCTTCGCTGACGTATTCGTCGTAAAGCCCGATGCGAACAAAGTTTTCCACCAGTTGACGCTCGGAAAACGGCGTGTCAGGCCCGCCGCCATCGCGCCGCAACAGACCACGCGCCAGCAGATCGGCCTGGACCTGGTTGAAATGCGCCTTGACCGCCAGACTGGCGGCCGAAGGTTCGGGCGGGGCAACCGGAACCGCCGCGCGCGGCATCGGCCTGGGCGAACTTTTGGTGCCGCCTTCATCCGTCGTCAGAGCGCAGCCTGCCACCCCTGCCACAGTCGCAAGAGTGGCGCAAAGCCGGATCATGTGCATCAGGGCGGGCAGGCGGGGCATCTGGTTCAGGCCGTCTTGCGCGCCTTGGCCGAGGCCAGGGTGTCGCGCAGTTCTGCTTCCATCTTCTTCAACTCGATCTCGGCGGCAGCGCGCCGTGATTTTCCCTCATCGGCGATTTGCAGGCTTTCGTTGATGGTGGCGATCAGCGTCGCGTTGGCCTTTTTCACAGCCTCGATGTCGAACACGCCCCGCTCCATTTCCTGCCGCACCACGCGGTTGGCCTGTTGCAGGTTGTCGGCATTGGCCGTCAGCAGTTCATTGGTAAGATCATTCGCCGCGCGCACAGACTCGGCGGCCTCGCGCGACCGCTGAATTGTAACCGCTTGTGCAAGCTGGGTTTCCCACAGGGGTACTGTGTTCACCAAGGTCGAGTTGATCTTGGTCACCAGCGACTTGTCGTTTTCCTGAACCAGTCGGATCGACGGCAGGGACTGCATTGTCACCTGGCGGGTCAGTTTCAGGTCATGCACCCGCCGTTCCAGATCGTCGCGCGCAGATCGCAGGTCACGCAGTTCTTGCGCCTTCATGATCTGGTCGGATTCGGGGGCCGCCGCGACGGTCGCCTCTTTGGCCGGGATCACGGTCGCGTCAAGTTCGGCAAGCTTGGCCTCACCCGCCGAAATGTACAATGCAAGCTCGTGATAGAAATCCAGCGTCTTTTCGTACAGCTTGTCCAGCGCCTTGATGTCTTTCAACAGCTTGTGTTCATGGCTCAGCAGGTTTTCGGTGACCTTGTCGATCTGGGCCTGAACGGTTTCGAACCGGGCCACGAATTTGGCAAACGGGGCCGACCTGCCAAGCAGGCGTTCCCACCAGCTTTTCTTGCGGCGGACGTCCAGTTCCGACACGGAAAACCCGCGAATGGTCGTCACGATTTGCGCCAGCGCGTCCCCGGCGGGGCCCGCATCCTTGTTGCGCACATCGGTCAGCATTTCCTGACTGATGACCTGCAACTCGGCCTGCGCCGACGAGCCAAACGAGATGATCGACTGCGTGTTGGTCATGTCGATCTGGGCCATGCGTGACCGGATCGCCTCGGCGGTTTCGGCGGGGGCCTGCGCCAACGGCACAACCTCGCCGCCCGGTTCGGGCAGGATCACGGCGGTCACGGCTTCTACCTCGGTCAGGGCCGCCTGGGCCGCGCTGCGGACAGTCTCGGTCATGTCGATGGTCTCACTCTCGCTGTGGCGCCGGGGCGCGGGGATACTGGTTCATCTGGCGGATCAGGTATGAGGCGCATCCAGCGCCAGGCGTTCTCGAAGCACTTCGATTTCGACGTCAAGGCTGGTGCGGTCATTGCCCAAAAGCGTCTCGGTCCGTTGGGCAAAGCGGCTGTCCAGATCGTCCAGCAAGGCGGCATAGTCCGCGCGAACCTGCGGATCGCGACGGCGGCCATAGAGATCGGCAAACCGCACGGTCGCATCGCGCGCACCTTCAAGATAGACAGACAAATACCGACGGGCGGCAGTCAGGTCACGCGGGTCGGATTCGACGCTGCGAAACATCGCGCGGGCGGTGTTGGCAAAACGGTCGACCCGGGCGATCAGGTCGCGATCCGACGCGCGCAGCACGGCGTCCTTCATCGCGGCGATATGTTTTTCGGCCTCATCGACAGCGCGGGCCACCCGTTCTGTCTGGGTCCGGTCCACGCCCTCCATGCCCTTGTCGCGCATGGGGTCGGGGCCGAATGCCACAAAATGCAGCACTGCCCCGATCACACCAAGGATCAGCGGCGCCGCGATCCCCTCTGACGGAATGAACGTGCCCAAACCCAGACCGATCCCCGTCAGCACCGCAGCAAAGCCTTTTCGCGGAAAGGCCGGGCGGCGGGCGACCGACCGCGCGTCATAGGCTTCGTGGGCCAGTTCGCCTTCGCGGGTCAGCCAGGCAGCCAGGATCAGGGTGACAAACGCAGCAAGGTCAAGCCCAAGCCCGACCGCGCCCTGCGTGAAAGCGGTAAACGCAAAGACAAACGGCATCAAGAACAACAGGTTGACCCGCGCCCCGACCCGGGCCGGCCGCGCATGGGCAAGCCCCGCGCCGCGTTCGGGCGCCGCGGTCTTGGGCGCCCCGGTCTTGGACGCGCTGTCGTCCCCCGGGCTGAATTTTCCGCCAAATCTTTGTGCCATCAGGCAATCCCTGTCGTTGCGGCATAGACAAAAAGCGCCAGCAACAAAAAGAACGCCGCCCGTTGTATGCCTTTTTGGCCCATGCTGTCCCGTCCTTATGCCCTATTCAGAGTATATGGGATGCCAAGGCCTTGCGCCAGCATCCACCAGGGGGAAAAGTGGCGGGGTTCCGCCAACATTGGACAGGTGACGACCCCAAAGCTCCAGCCAAGGCCTCCCTAAACTTGAGGTCCGAACCTGCGCCAAGCCAGGGCGTCTATGGCTTGCGGGGTTTGCCACCACCGGGCCGCGGCGCAGTGGCCCGAGGCGACTTTGGCCGTGGGGTTGATGGGCGTCCGTCATTGCCCTCGGGGCGGGGTTTCGCGCTGCGTGCCCGAACGGCGTCTGATTTCGGGCTGCGTTCGGATGAAGCGTCGGATCTTACGCTGCGCGTCCTGGGGCCACCTTGGTCACCTTCGCGGGGCTTTGCCGAGCCGGTGGTTGCCCTTGGCGCGCGGGTGGCGGTGGTCTTGCGTGGTCCGTCTTCATCGCGGGGCGTGCGCGGGCCGCGGGACTTGCTGGTGGCGTCGGTGGCTGGCTTGCCTGTGCGGCTGGCAAAGGTCTTGCGCGGTTCTGCCCGATCATCGCTTGCGTTTGGGCGGCTAGCCGGGTTCCCCCCCGTCTTGCGGGGGGCCTCGCCGCGCGCGGTCCCGGTGCCGCGCGTGGTTGCGCTGCGAACGGCTTCGCCGCGCGGTCCTGTTGTGCTTGCCGTCCCCGCGCCTTCGGCCCGGCTGCGCGCGTTGGCAATCTTGGCACCGCGGCGCGAGGTTGGCGGTGCACCAAGGTCGGTGGCGTGGCGGTCGGGTTTTGGTGCGGCGCGGGCAGGGGCGTCCGGGCGCGCGCGCTGCCGTGTGCGCGGGGCAGGTTCATCGCCGGTATCCGTGGCGCCGTCGTGCCCCAATTGGTCACGCAAGACCTTGGGGCGTACTTCTTCGACCGCGCCGGGTTCAAGTTCGCCCAGTCTGAACGGGCCATAGCTGACGCGGATCAAGCGGTTTACGCTAAGGCCGACCGAATCCAGCGCGCGACGGATTTCGCGATTGCGCCCTTCGCGAATACCAATGGTCAGCCAGGCGTTGGCACCCTGGTGGCGATCAAGGATCACCACCATTGGCTGAAAGTCCTCACCATCGACCTTGATGCCTTTGCGCAAAGGTTCAAGTTCGGGGTCGGTTGGGTTGCCTTTGACCCGAACACGATATTTGCGCAGCCATCCGGTCGAGGGCAGTTCAAGCCGGCGCTTCAACTCGCCATCGTTGGTCAGCAGCAAAAGACCCTCAGAGTTGAGGTCAAGTCGTCCGATGGACATGACGCGGGGCATGTCTTCGGGCAAGTTGTCGAATACGGTATCACGGCCTTTTTCATCGCGTTCGGACGTCACAAGGCCCAGTGGCTTGTGATAAAGCCAAAGCCGCGCTGGTTCGGCCGCGGGCAGGGGGTGGCCGTCGATCGTCACCCGGTCGGTCGGGGCGACATTCAAGGCCGGGCTGTCGATTACCTTGCCGTTGACCGCGATCTGGCCCAATTCGATCATGCGCTCTGCTTCGCGGCGCGAGGCGATGCCTGCGCGCGCCAGCACCTTGGCGATGCGTTCACCGGGGTTTGCTTTGGCAGGCTTTGCAGCAGGTTTCGGGGCCGAGGTCATTGCCGCCTTTGCCGCAGTTTTGCGCGGCGGGGTATCGGGTCCTGCGGGGTTTCTTGGGCTTCTGGCCATGGCTTTGCGCACTCTCCGGCCCGGCGTGGCGCGGGGCATTGACCCCGGAAGCCACTTGCCCCCGGGCCTAAGAGGATATTTGTATCAAGGCCAAGGGGCAAGGGACCGTTTGAGGGCGGCTTGTCAGTCAGGGCATGGCGGGGCAAGGCGGGCCAGATGAGCGATTTTCGCAGCTACATGGATATGGCGCTGGCCGAGGCCCGGGCCGCGGCGATGCGCGGCGAGGTCCCGGTTGGCGCCGTGGTGGTGGCTCCTGGCGGCGCCGTTGTGGCGCGCGCAGGCAACCGGACCCGGGAACTGCACGACCCCACCGCCCACGCCGAGGTCCTGGCGATCCGGTCTGCCTGCGGTGCTCTGGGGTCGGAACGGCTGATCGGGCACGACCTTTATGTGACGCTGGAGCCATGCCCGATGTGTGCGGCCGCGATTTCTGCGGCGCGCATCGGTCGGCTATACTATGGGGCGGCGGACCCCAAATCTGGCGGGGTGGCCGTCGGGGCGCGCGTTTTTGCACATCCGCAATGCCACCATGTCCCTGAAATTTATGACGGAATCGCCGCAACCGAGGCCGAGGGTCTTTTAAGGACATTCTTCGCGGGGCGCCGCGGCTGACCTGTCGGACGTTGGCAAGGGCAGGTCAATGTCCCTGCAGGTCGGGAGAAACTGGCCCAGTGCGACCTGCCTTGCAGTGATCGGGCCACATGGACTCCAAGACGGAGCAGGGGTCGTTTGGGGTCTTTGATGCTGCTTTCGCAGGCAAACGCGAAAGTTCGCGGCATTTGGGCGTCCTTGCCCCTTCACGCTGCGCGGCAGGCACCCTATGCTCGGGGGATGCGCAAAAGGACAAGGCCCATGAAAAGCCCCAAATCCCGCCCCGTCATCGGCATCATCGGGAACCAGAACATCATCAATGAAACCTATCGTGTCCACGGCACGGGTTTGATGAACTGTCAGGCGGTGGCCGAGGTGGCCTGTTGCATGCCCTTGGTGATTCCCGCCGATCCTCGTCTGGTTTCGGTCGAAGAACTGCTGGCCACATGCGACGGGTTTTTGTTGACTGGCGGGCGACCCAACGTTCATCCGTCCGAGTACGGCGAAGATGAAACCCCGGCACATGGGGATTTCGACCGGGGGCGGGATGCAATTACCTTGCCGTTGATTCGTGCATGTGTGGAACGGGGGCAACCGTTTCTGGGCATTTGTCGCGGGTTCCAAGAGGTGAACGTGGCGCTTGGGGGGACACTCTATCCTGAAATCCGCGATTTGCCGGGACGGCTGAACCACCGCATGCCGCCAGACGGAACGCTGGAAGAAAAGTTCGCGCTGCGCCATGTGGTGCGGTTCACCCCGGGCGGGATTTTTGCCCGCCTGTTCGGCGCCGAAGAAGTGATGACCAATTCGCTGCACGGACAGGGAATCGCGCGGGCAGGTGCGCGAATCGTAGTCGAGGGCCTGGCCCCGGATGGAACCCCCGAGGCGATTTCTGTCCGCGACGCGCCGGGCTTTTCCCTGTCGGTGCAGTGGCACCCGGAATACAACGCTGCCACAGATCCGGTGTCGCGCCCGCTGTTCACGGCTTTTGGTGCGGCAGCCAAGGACTGGGCTTTGGGGGGGGTGACCGCGCCGACCCCCGCCGCCCGGCTGGCCTGAGGCGACGTTCCCCAATTCGGGGCAAACATGGGCGCACCTTGGCCGTGTGGCCGTTCCCTGTTGCAAGCAGCCTGCGCAACCACCCTTGGCCGGAGAACCGCCATGAAACGATCGCGTATCAATGACATCATGGCCGAAGCCGATCAAATGATCCGCAGGTTCGGCTTTGTGCTACCGCCGTTTGCCACGTGGACGCCCGATCAGTTCCGCGCGCAGGCTGGTGCCGGGCGGATCGTCGAGGCCCGGATGGGATGGGACATCACCGATTACGGGCAGGGCCGGTTCGATCAGATGGGCCTGTTCCTGTTCACCTTGCGCAATGGGCGGCTGACGGATCTGCAACGCGGCGGCGGGATGGCCTATGCGGAAAAACTGCTGATTTCGCGCCGCGATCAGCTAAGCCCCATGCACACCCATGTCCTGAAGGCCGAGGATATCATCAACCGGGGTGGGGCGACGCTGGCCGTGCAATTGTATGGATCGGACCGCTTTGGCAGATTTGACGCCGATGCGGGCGGTACGGTTCTGTGCGATGGGGTGCCGCGCACCTTTACCCCCGGCGAGGTGATTGCCCTTGCGCCGGGGGAATCCGTTACGCTTATGCCCGGCGACTGGCATGCCTTTTGGGGCGAGGGCGGCGATGTGCTGATTGGCGAAGTCTCGACCGTGAATGACGATCTGACCGACAACATCTTTCGCGAACCGATTGGACGTTTTGCCGAAATCGACGAAGACGTCGCGCCCCGCCACCTTTTGGTCAGCGATTATGACCGCTGGACCGGGTAGGGCCGCCCAGGCACGCTGAAATCCGGGTCAGCGTATGGACAGATCATCAAGCGCGTTCGGATGCTGGATCGACGGCACCACCCCAGGTTCAAGAGAACGCGGGGCGTCTGGATGCTGTGGGCGGGGCGGGTTGGCCGAACTTGATGCGAGTGTCTGATCCGAGGTCAGCCTTTGCCTGACGCGCGGATCTGGCACAAAGACAGGATCGGGGCGCCGTGGTCGTGCTGAACGGGGGTATCACCCGCCAGCTTGTCCATCTTTTTCGCCAGCGAAACGTCCAGCGCAGACACCCCGTCGCAATCATGGGTGCTGAGTGTCACATCCACCACGTTGTACACGTTGCGCCATTCAGGATGATGGTTCAGCTTTTC
>JAUSPL010000468.1 GCA_030656535.1 Gemmobacter sp. | reverse complement strand
ACCCAGTCCACCACATCCACCCCCGGCAGGCGCGGATCGCCATAATCCGCAATCCAGGCGCGCGGGCGACCTGGCCCCGCATTATAGCCCGCCGCCACCAAGGCCAGAGATGTCCCGAATTCCTGTTGCAAAACATCCAGATAGGCCGCACCCATCCCCGCGTTGTAGCCTGCGTCCGAAGTCAGGCGCGCAACCTGATAGGCGACCCCCAGTTTATCTGCCATCATTTTCGCCGTGCCCGGCATCACCTGCATCAAGCCAAGCGCCCCAGCAGGACTGGTGGCTGCCGGGTTGAATTCGCTTTCACGTCGCGCGATCGCGAGGGCCAGGGATCGGGGAACCGCAAGCGTCGCGGGCAAAAGGCTGGTGTCCGGGAAATAGGCGCGCGGCAAGATGATCCCCCGCGCGGCGGCCTGTTTGCCGATCAAGACCGCCAGATTGTCATCCGAGAGCGCCAGTGCCAGTTCGCCCAAGGCGCGCAGGGCGTCCGCATCAAGCCCCTCGGCCAGATGCAGCACGAATCGTCGCGCCAGTGCCGCGTCGCCCGCCCCGTACAACAGCAAAGCCGCTTCCATGACCGACGACCCCAGGAATGCCCCCTTGCGCCAATCGGCGGCCGGTTCTTGCCCCAGCAGCGCAGGGTCCAGCGTCTGGCCCAGCCGTTCTGCCGCCAGCAAACCATAATACGCCGTTTGATGCACCGCCGCGCGGGCATAGGCGGCCTGTGCTGCCTCTGGCCTGCCGGCCGCGTCTTCGGCGCGGCCGATCCAATAGGCGGCGCGGGTCAGGCTGATCGGCGTGGAAACGCCTTCCTCAAGCCGGTGAAAATGGGTCAGCGCGGTTTCGGGGTCTGCCAGATGCCGCAACGAAATATAGCCCGCCAGAAACTCCAGGTCCGCAAAAGCGCCGCCCGAGGTCAGGTGGTGGCCCGACGCAACCTCTTGGGCCTGCTTGGCCTGGCCCGCGCGCAGCAAAGACCGGGCGATGCCTGCCCGACGCCCTGCCCAGAGGTCGGGATTTCCCAGCGTCCCGGCCTGCGACCGACCTTGCAGCAGATCCAATGCACCCTCGGTCAATCCCTTGCGCGCACGCCAGTCGAACCGCGCATGCGCAAGGCCCGGGTGTTCAGCCAGATCCCCCGGCACAGCGGCAATGCGGGCGTCGACATTGGCCCCATTGGCCAGCAAGGTCAGACGCGCCTCGGCCAGTTTCTGCCAGCCCTCGGGTACCAGCGGATACATGCGTCGTGCTTCGGCGCCACGGTCCGCCCACAAAAGGCGGTCAAGCCGCGCAATGTGATGAGCAGCCAGACCTGGCCCCTCGGCGGCCAGAAACTCGGCCTGTTCTTCCGCGTCAAAG
The DNA here is from genome assembly GCA_030656535.1 of Gemmobacter sp. GTDB lineage: Bacteria > Pseudomonadota > Alphaproteobacteria > Rhodobacterales > Rhodobacteraceae > JAUSPL01. The sequence goes on along the minus strand of JAUSPL010000468.1, from coordinate 4,545 downwards.
GTCAGATCGACCCAGACGCGGGCGGCCATCTGGGCCGCCGCATCGGCCTGACCCGATGCGCGCAAGGCCCCGATCAACGCGCGGCCACCCTGCACCGTTGTGGGCATCCGGTCGCCAAACCAGGCAAGGATACGATCAGGCATGACCGACCGCGCCACCGCCACCTCGCCGCGCCGGCGAAGCAGATCAAGCCCGGGCCAGTCCGCGCGCCGGTCCAGGAACGACTCATAGTCGCCCGAGGACCCGACACCGGACCGCAAGCGGTGCCATTCGACGATATCCGCAGCCACCGGGCCCATCGTCTGCACGGCAGCGATTGCCCTGTCCCAATCGCGCGCAGCCACCATGGGAAGTGCCGCGCGCAAGCCGCTGTCCTGCCCGGCGGCGGGCAGCGCAACACAGATCGACAACACAAGGGCCAAGGCGCGCAACATGGCCCGGTTTTGCCCCGCCCGCCGCCTCAGGGCAACACACAAATGCGCCAGATCGCGCCGCCCACAAGGCACGCTTGGCAAGCACGGTCCACGCGGATAGGAAGATCGCGTTTTACATCGGGCGATTCATGCCCCTCCAGAGGAGACGCGTACCATGATCAAAGGGTCAATTCCTGCCCTGGTAACGCCGTTCAAGGACGGCAAGCTGGATCTGGACACGTTGAAGAAACTGGTGGATTGGCACATTGCCGAAGGCTCGACCGGGCTGGTCCCCGTCGGCACCACGGGCGAAAGCCCGACCCTGACCCACGAAGAGCACGAGACCGTGATCGAAGTCGTGGTCAAAGCTGCCGCCGGACGGGTGCCCGTGATCGCCGGTGCGGGGTCGAACGCGACCGCCGAAGGCATCGGGCTGATCCAGCATGCCCAAAAAGTCGGGGCAGACGCCGCCCTGATCGTGACCCCCTATTACAACAAGCCGACTCAGGCGGGCATGATCGCGCATTTCACCGCGCTTCACGACGCAAGCACGTTGCCCATCATCATCTACAACATCCCCGGCCGGTCGGTGGTCGACATGAGCCCTGAAACCATGGGCGTGCTTGCAAAACTTCCCCGCATCATCGGGGTCAAGGACGCCACCGGCAAGATCGAGCGCGTGTCCATGCAGCGGGCCACCTGTGGCGCGGACTTCATCCAGCTGTCAGGCGAGGACGCGACTGCCCTTGGGTTCAACGCCCATGGCGGGGTCGGGTGCATCTCGGTCACGGCAAACATAGCGCCCCGGCTTTGTGCCGAGTTCCAGGCTGCGACGCTGGCGGGCGACTATGTCAAGGCGCTGGAATATCAGGACCGCCTGATGCCGCTGCATGACGCAATCTTCATCGAACCCGGACTGGTCAGCACGAAATATGCGTTGTCGCTGCTGGGTCTGTGCTCGGACGAGGTGCGGTTGCCATTGGTCGGTCTGACCGACAGCGCCAAGTCGAAGGTGCGGGCCGCGATGCAGCACGCCGGTCTGATCTGAGCGCAGTGACCTGACACCCACCCTCGCCCCCAATGATACCTGGCGCGCCAGAGGATTGGTGGTGGCGGCATAATATGGGCTGACGGCCGCGATGCGGATGGGGCAGATCGCAAGTGTTGCGCCCTTCCGTTACACTCGGCCGTTGTTCGCGCTGATCCTTGGCGTTGCGGTGCTTCATGAACGCCCGGACGCAGCCACGCTGGTTGGCAGCGCGATCATTGTGACCAGCGGCATCTATGCCCTGATCCGGTCGCGCAAATCCTGATCCTGCCCGGTCTTACGGCGGTTGGGTCGCGATATTGTCCGGACATGCAGGTAAACGTGTCGCCTGATGTGGATGTGCGGCGGGGCACGGGGGCGGGGGCATACAGCCGTTTTCCGGTCAGGCCGACTCGCCGAACCGATTGTTCAACTGCCACACGCCCCATGCCAGCGGAATCGTCGCAAGACCGCCGATGACATATGCCAAAGGCTCATCCCCGAAACTCTCGAACGCCTGAGTATAGGCGTGGATCGCACCAAAAGTGATGGACGCGTTGAACAAGCCGCGCCGGTTGGCGTGCGCCGACCAGATCGCCGCCGCCGCCAGCACCACCGCCCAAACCACCGCAAAGACATGGTCTGAAATCACAAGCGTCCGCGCCGCAAATGCATCTTGCGCCGCGTCGCGCGCATCCCAATCGGTTCCGTCGAGATAGGGGTGGGCCGCGTCCCAATAGGTCAGTCCGACGACGTCGCCCCACAGGCTGCCCACCAGGAAACACAGGTTGCCGACAATCACCCCCATGATCGCCAATATCCCTGCATGGCGCCCGATCCGGTCTGGCATCCGCACCATGACCCAGACGCAGACCGCCACAAGGACAGCCATCTGCACGATGCTCAACGTAGGCTCGGGCGAATAAAAGACATAGGCCGCATGAAAATAGAAGGTCGAGGTATCCAGCATCTGGGCGAAAGGCACGATAGCCAATGCCGTTACCGCCCGCACATCAATAAGCCACCCCACAACGGCCACCAGAACCGCCGTGTAGAAATGGGCAAACGGCACAAGAACGCCCATCACGCCCGCCTCGGACAGCCCGAAATACAGACCCGCCAGGTGCATGGCCCCGCCCATCAACACGACCGCACCTGCGGCAAACCGCATGGCCTTTGGCCCATGGCGTATCACCGCCCCCGCAGACAGCCCGATCCCTGCGCCAAGCACCAGCAAGGCAGCACTGGCAGAGCGGGCATAGCTGTCGATCAGTTCGATCGTCGCCCCGGCGGTCAGCATTCCGGCGCCGATCAGCGCAGCCGCATTGCCGAACATCCGATACGCGGCCCCACCCCGCCCGAGGATCGCCACACCAACCGCCAGAAACACGGCCCCCGTAGCGGCAACCGCCGCCGCATCGGCCAACAACACCACAAGACCAAGCGCCGCCGCCGCGACACCGCCCGCAAGCAGGGTGTTGATGGCCAGCGCGATCATGGTCTGGCGCGAGCGGGCCTTGATGATGCGGGCATGCTCGGCTGTCAGAATGCCTTCGGCCACAAGGGCATCGGTATCGGTGATATGGGGCATGGGTCCCTCGGGTGATCGTCGGTCAAGCGGTGTGCCGCATCCTGAATGTTGCTCAAGATACACCGTAACCGCTGGGTCCGCGCAAGCCGTTCGATCCGGGCAAGATTGTGACCACGCCGGCCCGAAGGCGGCCCTACAATCGTGGCATAATCTTGAGCCTGCGGAGACCACCCGTCGCAAACCGCCCGATTCGAGGCTGGACCACCCAGACCCAACCCGCCTGAACCGGCTTGGAATCCACCACCAAATTGTTGATTTCAAATGAGTTTTTGATTTACAATACGTTAACAGCCCTCTGAATATCCGCGGCGAGGGCCAATCCGCCGATATTGTATACTCAGGGCGAACAATGCCCGCAGACTGCCCTGATGATGACAAAAAAGTGGCGAAATCCGGGTGCTTGTTGGGCGCAAGGCAATCAGCACCGCAGTCCCAATCACCAGAAAGGACCATCAGATGTTCTTGCAGCGCCCGGACCAATTCGCAAATGCACAAGTTTCTGCAGCCCGCCTTTTCACACGGCGGCACATCCCGTCCCCAGACCCCAGTGGCTTGATCGCCGGGACACGGGTCGAAACCGAAACCGGATGGCAGGCGGTGGAAACCCTGCACCCCGGTATGCGCGTTCACACGCTTGACGGTGGCCTGCGGCCGCTGGTCCGGGTCGACCGGGCCAGTTTGCCGGCTGGTAGCGCCAGAGTGTTCCGCGTGCCGGGCGGGGCTTTTGGGGCCTGTGCCGATCTGATGATGCTGGCGGGTCAACACCTGCTGATGCAGACCGGCGACCCTCGGCCCGAATGTGCCCGGGCGTTGGTTCCGGCGGCGGCGCTGGATGGGATACAGGGCTGTGCCCCGATCCAGAGCACCCACCCCGTGGACATCGTGACGCTGACTTTTGCAGACGAAGAGGTGATCTATGCCAACACCGGCGTCCGGGTGGTCTGCCCTGGCGACAAGGCCGCAGACTGGCTGCCACGGCTGGACGGCGACACCGCGCGCGTGATGCTGCGGACGGCAAGGCTGGCAGCCTGACCCCTTTGGGCCGACCCAAGCCGTTTGACACCCTGCGGCGCGGGGCGCTGCGAACAGCGCCCGCCCCCGGCACATCTGGACTTGCGCGCGTTGGTCGCCTATTTGAAGGCGATCATGCAAAATAAATCCGATCCCAATTCCAAGACCATTGCCGAAAACCGCCGGGCGCGCTTCGATTACTTTATCGAAAGTGACCTTGAGGCCGGAATCATGCTGCTGGGGTCAGAAGTGAAGTCCCTGCGGACCGGGCAATCCAACATCGCCGAAAGCTATGCCTCGGTCGAGGGCGGCGAGTTGTGGCTGATCAACAGCCACATTGCAGCCTACAAGCAGGCGGGCATTTTTGGCCACGAGGAACGTCGGCGCAGAAAGCTTCTGGTCTCGAAAAAGGAACTGTCGCGCATGTGGCAGGCAGTGGGACGCGAAGGCATGACGCTTGTGCCGCTGGTGATGTATTTCAACGACAAGGGTATGGTAAAGAT
>JAUSPL010000453.1 GCA_030656535.1 Gemmobacter sp. | reverse complement strand
TGTCTACGCCCACGCGATAAGCCATCACGCGTCTCCCTGTATTGTCATTTCGGTGTTCGGTGTCGGTCTTGTCGCGGTGTCCGCGCGGGGTTCCTGGCGATACCCCAACCGGGCGCTGATGCGGGCGGCCCCGTCCAGAACCGCCGCCAGCATCTCGGCGCGGCGCAATTCGTAGCGCGCGGTGACGGTCGCGATGTCCAGAACGGCGACGACGTCGCCCGCTGCATTGCGGATCGGCGCGGCAATGCCGGCCCCGCCGCTGAAGTATTCATCGACGATGGTGCCATAGCCATCCTGACGGATCTTGGCCAGCGCGGCGCGGATCTGCGCCTCGGTCGTCGGGGTCTTGTCGTTGAACGGCAGCAGTTCGGTCCGGGCGAAATAGGCGTCCACCTTGTCCGGGGTTTGCCACGCCAACAGCACCCGACCCATGACGGTGCCATAGCCGGGCAAAGCGTCCTGATCCGACGCGTCATAGCGGATCGGCTGGCGGCTGACGGCCTTGGTGATCAGTCTTGCGTTCTGCTGTTCGGTGCGGACGCAGACGAACACGGTTTCATTCAGCTCGTCGCGGATGCGTTCGACGATGGGGGTCGAGACGGACGTCAGGAAACCCTCGAACCCGCCGACCCAGCCAAAGCCCAGGCGAAAGCTTTCGACGATGGCATAGCGGTCGCCGCTGTCCTTGGACAGGTATCCGCGCGCCACAAGTGTGGTGACAAGGGCATGCGCGCTTGATTTCGGGATGCCAAGCCGGGCGACAAGTTCGTTCAGGCGGATCGGTTCGGGCCTGCTTGAAAGCAGCTCCAACACGTCGAGGACCCTTGCGGCTGATTTAACCAAACCGTTCATGGATGTGAACTCCATTCGCTTCTGTAACCAGTTTGTGAAAACTGAACGGCATCTGTCAATGCTTTGTTTGAACATGCGACCGGGATCGTCGGCAGGCGATGGACCTGCGGCGGGATGCGTTCATGGGTGGTCGGATGTTCGCAGGTGCAGAAAAATGCTATGAAAAATAATTAAAAATCAAGGACTTGGTGTTGATTTGATTTGGACACAAATCTGCGGGCTCTAGGGTTCCGTGACGTAATGCATGGCCCTGGACCTGCCAAATATTTCTGCGCGTCGGGTGTTTTTCGGGCAGGAATCTGTCGGGTGCCGTGTCAGGGGGCGACTCGAATCTGTGAAATTAGTTCACATCCGTGAACGGTCCCCGTGACCCGCCCTGCGCCGGATGCCGGGTGTCCGGCCCCCAAAGCGCAGGACCAGGGACAGATTAAGGTCGGGCCACGCGCCGCTGCAAAGGCAAGATGCCGCTGTGGCGCGTGGCGTGGCCTTGGGCGCAGATCCGGTGCGGCCGGGCGGGCCGACAAAGCGCGCAGGCTTTGCGACACCGCCGGGCGCGACCGATCAGACTTTGAACAGGGTGCGGTGCTGGGCGGGCTGGCAGCGCAGATACTGGTTTGCGGCCTTGACCTGCCCGCCAAGCGCCGCAGCGGCATGCCAGGGCCAGCGCGGATCGTAAAGAACGGTCCGGGCCAAGGCGATCATGTCGGCGTCCCCATTGGCGATGATGGCCTCGGCGTGGCTTGGGTCGGTGATCAGCCCCACGGCCACGACCGGGATGCCGACGGCGGCCTTGACGGCCCGGGCCAGCGGCACCTGATACCCCGGCCCCACGGGGATCTTTTGATCCGGGTGCAACCCGCCGGACGATACGTGGATCGCATCGACGCCGCGCGCCTCGGCCATGCGGGAAAACGCGACCGCCTCTTCCAGGGTAAAGCCGCCGTCCGCCCAGTCGGTGGCCGAAATGCGCAAGGTGACGGGGCGGTCTGCCGTAAACGCCGCCCGAACCGCGTCAAACACCTCGAGCGGAAAGCGCGCCCGGTTTTCCAGCGATCCGCCATACTGATCGTCGCGGCGGTTCGACAGCGGCGACAGGAATTCATGCAGCAGATAGCCATGCGCGACGTGAACCTGCACCGCATCCAGCCCCAGACGGCCCGACCGCATCGCCGCCTCTGCAAAGTCATCGCGCACCTGCGCCAGACCTGCGGCATCCAGCGCGGTGGGCGGTGTTGCGCGCGGATCGAACGGCACGGCCGAAGGGGCCTGCGTCTGCCAGCCATTGGGATGATCGGGGGCCAAGGGCGCGCCACCCTGCCACGGCAGATCGCAAGACGCCTTGCGCCCGGCATGGCTCAGCTGAATGGCGACCGGCATGTCGCTGTAGCGGCGGATGTGGTCCAGAACGCGAGCCATCGCGGCCTCGGTCGCATCGTCATACAGGCCGACGTCGCCATAGGTGATGCGTCCTTCGGGCGATACCGCCGACGCCTCGATGGTCAAAAGCCCGGCCCCGGATTGGGCAAGGTTTCCCAGATGCATCAGGTGCCAGTCGGTCATGCACCCGTCTTGGGCCGAATACTGACACATCGGGGCGATGACGATGCGATTGGCAAGGTCCAGGGTCCGCAGCTTGAGCGGGGTGAAAAGGGCGGGCTGGGACATGGGGTCTCCGATCTTTGGTTGGGTCAGGGGACGTATACACGCCCGCTTGGGGTGATCAAAGGGCGACTGCCCCGGATGGCGATCATGTCGGCCGCCCCCGGTCCCGGGGTTGTCCGCAAGGGGATCGACCAACGTACAGTCCCGCGCGTGCGGGCCGGGCGTGCAGAACCGGGATATTTCCGTCTCATATGACTGGTACGAAATGATTTGCAAAAGCGGGGGGTTATTCGTACAGTTTCCGCATGACAAACACCCTGATCGGCTATGCCCGCTGTTCGACCGACAAACAGGACCTTTCGGCGCAGCGCCAGATCCTGCGCGATCTGGGCGTGGCCGAGGACCGCATCTATACCGACCACGGCTTGACCGGCACCAATCGTGACCGCCCCGGCCTTGATCAGGCGCTGGCGGCGGTGCGTCAGGGCGACACGCTGGTGGTGCCAAAGCTGGACCGTCTGGCACGGTCTGTGCCCGATGCCCGCGCGATCGCCGATCAGTTGACGGCCAAGGGGGTCAAGCTGGCCTTGGGCCGGTCGATCCATGATCCGGGCGACCCGATGGGCAAGATGTTCTTCAACATCCTCGCCACCTTTGCCGAGTTCGAATCCGACCTGATCCGCATGCGCACCCGCGAAGGCATGGCCATCGCCCGCGCAAAAGGCAAACTGCGCGGCAAGCAACCCAAGCTGTCCGAAAAACAGCAAAAAGAACTGGGCCGCATGCACGCAACCGGCGACTATTCGATCAGCGACCTGGCCGAGCTGTTTTCGGTCTCCCGCCCGACGGTTTACCGCACCCTGACCCGGATCCGCGAAAAGGCCTAGCGCGGGCGATGCGCGCCGGATGCCGGATGCCAGCGGATCGACCTGCCGACGCTTGGCGCCGCGCCCGCGTCATTCCAACAGC
>JAUSPL010000450.1 GCA_030656535.1 Gemmobacter sp. | reverse complement strand
GCTGTTGTGGGTGGCAGCCCACCCCTTGTTGCCCGGTTTTATCAGCCCGGCAGACCGATCATCGGGGATGGAAACCCGGCCCGCGACCATCTGATCGCCGGTCAGCGCCTGCAACAGCTTGTCCTCGGTCACGGCATTTGCGGTGGGGTTGACCTGCTGCGCCTGCGCCATCGGAACCAGCGGGGCGGCAGGAGCGATCGCCAGAAACGCGCCCATGGCCGCAATCGTCATCAGTCGGGTGAAAATACCTGTCATGTCCATTCCCCCGTCACACCGTCACCGTTTCGCCGTAGGCGGTGCGCCATCCCCAGGCACCGGACCCATAGCCGCGCGTGACCACACGTTCCTTGTAGATTTCGGCGATGATATCACCGTCACCAGCCAGCAAGGCCTTGGTGGAGCACATTTCGGCACATAAAGGCAGCTTGCCTTCGGCCAGCCGGTTCGACCCGTATTTTACATACTCGGCCTGTGTCATGTCTGCCTCGGGTCCGCCTGCACAATAGGTGCACTTGTCCATTTTGCCGCGGGTGCCAAAGTTGCCGACCTTGGGATACTGCGGCGCGCCAAACGGGCAGGCATAGAAGCAATAGCCGCAACCGATGCAGGTGTCCTTGCTGTGCAATACCACGCCATCAGCGGTCGTATAGAAACACGACACCGGGCACACCGACGCGCAGGGCGCATCGGTGCAGTGCATGCAGGCCATCGAGACCGACCGTTCGCCCGGCAGACCGTCATCCAGCGTGACAACCCGGCGGCGGTTGATGCCCCACGGCACCTCGTGCTCGTTCTTGCAGGCAGTCACGCAGGCGTTGCATTCGATACAGCGGTCGGCGTCGCAAAGGAATTTCATCCGTGCCATTTTTTGGTCCCCTCCCTTATGCCGATGCGATCTGGCAAAGCGTAACCTTGCCTTCATGCATGCCGGTCACCGGGTCATAGCCGTAAGTCGTGATGACGTTGACGGATTCGCCCAGAACGATCGGGTCAGCCCCTGGCGGATAGTTGCCCCGTTGATCGACCCCCTGGAACCAGCCCGCAAAGTGGAACGGCATGAAGGCCACACCCGCCGCCACCCGTTCGGTGACCAGGGCCTTGACCCGTGCCTTTGACCCGCCTTCCGGCCCGGTGACCCAGACCCAGCCGCCGTCGGTGATCCCGCGCGCCGTGGCGTCCGCCGTGTTGATCTCGACGAACATGTCTTGCTGCAATTCCGCAAGCCACGGGTTTGACCGGGTTTCTTCGCCGCCGCCTTCGTATTCGACCAACCGGCCCGAGGTCAGCACAATGGGGAATTTCTCCGCCAATTTGCCGTCCACCGCCGCCTGCTGCATCGACTTGCCGATATTCGGCATACGGAACTGGCGCCCGTCGTCGCGGGTCGGGTAATCGGCCACTAGATCGGGACGCGGGCTGTAGATGGGCTCGCGGTGCACCGGAATCGGGTCTGGCAGGTTCCATGCCACCACGCGGGCCTTGCCGTTGCCAAACGGCACGCAGCCGTGTTGCAGCGCGACCCGCTGGATACCGCCCGACAGATCGATGGACCACGACACCTTTGCCAAGGCCTCGGGGTCGTTGCCCCCAATCCGCTGGATTACCGCCAGTTCGTCTGCGGTCAGATCGACATCCCAGCCCAGCTTTTGCAAAACGCCATAGCTGAACTCGGGGTATCCATCCTCGATCTCGGACCCCTGCGGCCAGCTGCCTTCGGCAAGCAAGGTCACGCCGTCCTTTTCCAGACCGAAGCGTGGACGAAACGCGCCGCCACCTTGCATCGGGGGAAGGTTGGTGTCGTACAGGATATGCGTACCCGGGTGCCGCAGTTCCGGCGTGCCCCAGCACGGCCACGGCAGACCGTAGAAATCCCCCGCCACTTCGGCTGGTGCATCCGCCTTGGCGCGCAGGGTCACCAGATCAAAGTGCTGCTGGTTGGCCATATGCGCCTTGAGCCGTTCGGGCGACTGCCCCGTATAGCCAGTTGACCATCCGCCACGGTTGATTTCGCGCAAGATGGATTCCGGCGTTGGCTCCATGCCGAACTTGCCCTGCACCATTTCGTAGGGCTTGAACATCTCATCCGCAAAGCCAAGCTTTTGCGACAGGCGGTAGATCACCGCATAGTCGTTGTCGGCCTCGAAGATCGGGTCGACGATCTTTTCGCCCCACTGCACGGACCGGTTGGATGCTGTGCGCGATCCAGAACATTCGAACTGGGTGCCAATCGGCAGCAGGTAGGTGTTGTCAGGCCGGTCATGCAGCGCCGCGAACGTGGTGGGATGCGGGTCCGCGACGACCAACAGATCCAGCGCGTTCATGCCCTTCTGGGCGTCCTGCATCCGCGGCACCGTGTTGCCGCCATGACCGAACACGATCATCGCCTTTATGTTGTCGCGCTGGTCCACCTGTTCGGCGTCCATGGTGGTCGCGTCGAACCAGCGGGTCGACGGAATGCCTGCGGCCTCCATGTTCTTGACCCGGTCGCGCGCATCGCGCCCGCCTTTGGCGGGTACTTCGTCAAAGCGGCTGACGAAATAATCATAGGGAACGTCCCAGACCCGCGCCCAGTGTTTCCACGCCCCTGTCGCAAGACCATAATAGCAAGGCAGGTTGCTGATATCCAAACCGAAATCCGTCGCACCCTGCACGTTGCAGTGCCCGCGAAAGATGTTGGCCCCCATGCCGTTCCCGCCGACGTTTCCTGTCGCCAGAAGCAGCGTGCAATAGGCCCGAACGTTGGCGGTGCCCACCGTGTGCTGCGTGCCGCCCATGCACCACACAAAGGTGCTGGGCTTTTGGGTCGCAAAGGTTTCCGCGACCCGCTTCAGCTGGGCTTCAGGGATGCCGGTGATACGCTCGACCTCGGCGGGGGCATATTTCTTGACCTCCTCGCGGACCTGATCCATCCCATAGACGCGGGACGCGATGAAATCCTTGTCCTCCCATCCGTTCTCGAAGATGTGCCACATCAGACCCCAGATGATCGCAATATCGGTCCCCGAGCGCATCCGCACAAAGTCGGTTGCGTGGGCTGCCGTGCGGGTGAAACGCGGATCGATGACGATCACGTTTGCGCGCTGGGTTTCCTTGCCGGTCAGGATGTGCTGCAACGACACCGGGTGCGCCTCGGCCGCGTTCGACCCCATGAAGATCACGGTTTTGGAATTGCGGATGTCGTTATAGCTGTTGGTCATGGCGCCGTAGCCCCATGTGTTCGCCACCCCGGCCACGGTCGTCGAGTGGCAGATACGCGCCTGGTGGTCGACGTTGTTGGTGCCCCAGAAGGCCGCGAACTTGCGGAAAAGATACGCCCCCTCGTTGGAGAACTTGGCCGAACCCAGCAGGTACGCGCTGTCAGCGCCCGATTTTTCCCGGATTGCCAGCATCTTGTCGCCGATCTCGTCGATCGCCTGATCCCAGCTGATCTTGATCCATTTGCCGCCCTCTTTTTTCATCGGGTATTTCAGGCGGCGTTCCCCGTGGACGACTTCGCGGACAGATGCGCCCTTGGCGCAGTGGCTGCCACGGTTGATCGGGCTGTCATAGGCGGGTTCTTGACCCACCCAGACGCCGTTTTGCACCTCGGCCTTGACCGTGCATCCGACGGAACAGTGGGTGCAGATGTTGGTCCTGACCTCGACCGGCTTCGAATGATCCGTCGGTCCCGCCTCGGCGCGGCGCATGGTGCCCGCACCGATGGTCCCAACTGCTGCCAGCCCACCAACGGCAAGCCCGGACGCCCGCAGGAATGACCGACGGTCCACAGGTTTTGCCGCAACGCTGGCGACCATGGCAGCCAGACCGCTGCGCGATGCTTCAGAACTTCTGCGTTTTACCAGCATCGATCATTCCCCCTTGTAGTACCTGTTGACGGTATAGAACCGTTTGACATGGTCGGTTTCCTGATACCGCGCCCGCGTCCGTTCATCCCCGGTTTCCGTCGCAAAGGCCGGCGTTGCCCCCCCTTGGGTCAACGCGGCCCCCGTGACGGCCGCGGCCGCAGCACCAAAGAACCCGCGTCGACCGATGACTGCGGCCTTGGTGCCCTTGGTTTTGCTGTGTTCAGCCATCGCGTCCTCCATTGCCAGTTTGCCCGTCGGTCAAGCCGCGGGTCACGTCTTGTCTCAGGTACGGGTTGCCCCGCCCTCTGCCTTGGCAAGGTCAAAAGCCCTTGCTTCAATATCCACGAAGGTCCG
>JAUSPL010000448.1 GCA_030656535.1 Gemmobacter sp. | reverse complement strand
ATCACCGGCACCATCAAGGCCAACTTCCCGACCCGGATCTCGTTCCAGGTCACGTCGAAAATCGACAGTCGCACCATCCTTGGAGAACAGGGCGCCGAACAACTGTTGGGCATGGGCGACATGCTGTACATGGCCGGGGGTGCCAAGATCACCCGTATCCACGGACCGTTCGTGTCCGACGAAGAGGTCGAGGAAATCGTCAACCATCTGAAATCCTTTGGTCCGCCGGTCTATATGTCGGGCGTCATTGAAGGCGTGGACGAAGACAAGGCAGACGATATCGATCTGGTGCTGGGGCTTGGTGGCGGCGACAATTCGGAAGATGCCTTGTACGATCAGGCATTGGCCATTGTTGCGCGTGATCGCAAATGCTCGACGTCCTACATCCAGCGCAAACTGGGCATCGGCTATCAAAAAGCCGCGCGCCTGGTAGAGCAGTTGGAAGAACAAGGTGTCGTGACAACAGCGAACCATGTCGGCAAGCGCGAGATCTTGTTGCCCGAACAGTAAGGGCAACCCGGAACCGGGGCAGGCCCAGGCAAGACGAAATGACAGTTGGCTGACCCTGATTGGTCGGGGGTCAAGATGCGGCGGCGATATGGCTCGCACGGGGGGCGCCATCCCCATGTCGACATCCACAAAAGACAGTGCAGGGTCTGCAAGGCCAAACCAGATACAATGATATGGGCGGTCCCCGGCTTCCACCGGGGACCGCCTTGTTGATTATGGTTTGCGGGTCCAGTCCTCGATCGCCGACAAGGCTGAATCCCAGTCGTTTGCTTCAAGGTTTTCCAGCGCAACCGACTTGACCGACACCAAGCCGCGGTGAACCAACGGCACGGCCGCATAGTCCTGAATAATCATGTCGTTCAACGATTTGGCGATCCGGGCCCTGTCATCCAGATTCGCCGTCGCGCTCAGTTCGGCCCAAAGGGCGTCATAGTCGGCACGGCAGAACCGGGACACGTTGTTGCCCGCGAACCCTGTTGCGGGGGCGGGAATGTCATCGCAGGTCCATCCCTTCATGTGGTTTTCCGGGTCGCCCCCGGTGTTCCCGCTGGAATACATCTCTACATCGGCAAAGAACTTGCGGTAGGTGTCGGGCGAAGCCGGGTCGTTGCCAAAATAGACCCCGGCCTCGATGTTGCGCAGTTGCGTGTCGACGCCCAGATCGGTCCAGGCCTGTTTGATCATGGCCTGAGTGTCCTGCCGGACCGCGTTGGTCGAGGTCTGGAACACCAGCGTCAGCCGCTGCCCATCCTTTTCACGGATGCCATCCGCGCCGGGAACCCAGCCTGCTTCGTCCAGCAGCGCTTGTGCGCCCTCGATATCGATCTTGAGACAGGAATCGTTCGCCATGGAGGCATAGATCGGTGGGGCGGCCAGCACGTTGCAGCTTGGCTGGCCAGCGGCACCATAGCCGACTTCGTTGATCAGATCGCGGTCGATCACCAATGCCAAAGCCTTGCGGACGCGGATGTCCGACAAGATTGGATGCGGCCCGCCTTCCAGTGTGGCGCGTTTGTCACCCAGATCGGGGCTGGGGTCGGTCAGTTGGAATCGAAGGCTTTCGACGGTCGGTCCAAAAGCGGTGATTGCCACGCCTTTGCCCTCGGCGACAAAGCTGTCCATCACGTTGGGCGCTATCTGTACGTTCCACGCATAGTCGAATTCACCTGTTTGCAGCACGGCGCGCGCAGCGCCCATGGCATCGCCGCCGCCCTTCAAGGTGACCGTCGCGAATGCCGGCTTTGCGGCGTCACGATAGGTCGGATTGACCTTGTAGGTGCCAACGTCATTGGGCCGGAACTCTTCAATGATATAGGGTCCGGTGCCGATCGGGCCAAAGTTCTGGGCGGTGCACGACACTGCCGCAGCGCCCTTGCAGGCGGCGAACTGTGCGGCCTGAAGCACAGGCGTATAGGCGCTGACAAACGCGGTGTAGGGATTCGGGCGTGGTTTGGTGAAGGTGATCTTGATGGTCAGATCATCCAGCGCCTCGACAGAAGCGATATTGGCGAACTTGTCCGCTGCTGCGCAACCCGTGGCGGCATCGAGGCAGTATTCGGCGGTGAACAGCACGTCCGCTGATGTCAGCGGCGTCCCGTCCGACCAAAGCACGCCTGGCCGCAGTTTCCAGGTGATCGATGTCAGATCCGCCGAAACCCCCCCATTTTCAACGGTCGGAATTTCGACCGCCAGCGTGGGGACCAAACGCCCCTCGGCGTCAAAGTTTGCCAGCGGATCAAGGATCAGGGCCGTTGGGTCGGTGTCCTTGGACGAGGCCGACATATACGGATTCAGGATCGAAGGAGCCTGCCAATACAGAATATTCAGGTGCCCCCCGGCCCCGCGCTCGGCCAGGGCCGGCGTGGCAGCCAGCACACTGCCCCCTGCCATAAGCGCCGCAACGATGTTTGAACGCATGTCGTACTCCTGTTCAGGTCGAATCATTTGTTTCAGCATCAGATAAACGTGAGGTGATCGAAAGCTAAAATATCCAATTTCAAATCAATGGAGTAGGTCCGCTGCGCGTCGTCGTTCGGCCAGCCACAGATGGTTTTGCATGGTCTGTGGCGGGGATGCTCACTTCCGCGTGTCGCACGCGGGCTTGGGGGATGCAGACGCCGCTCAGGTCGCCTATGTTGGACCAGAGCCAAGCGAATGGAAATTGAAGATGACCCATAGACCCGTTGTTCGCCTTTTTGCCCTGCCAATGGGGGCTTTGGCCTTGCTGACAGCTTTGGCGATGCCAGTTGCCGCGCAGAAGCTGCCGTTGACCGAGCTGTCGCGCTATCTGAACGATCTGGGTACAGCGACGGCAGAGTTCACTCAGGTCAATGCCGATGGCACCATTTCGACCGGGGTTATCCGGATCAACCGGCCCGGCAAGGTGCGGTTCGAATATGCTCCGCCAGACAAGTCGCTGGTGGTGTCGGATGGTCAGCAGGTGGCAATATTTGACCCCAAGTCAAACCAGCCACCCGAACAATACCCGCTGCGCCGGACGCCGCTTAACCTGATCCTTGCGCCGCAGGTCAACTTGGGCACTGCCAAGATGGTGGTGGGGCACACCGAAGACGGCCCCGTTACCCGCGTGCGCGCCCAAGACCCCGAGCATCCGGAATATGGCTCGATCGAGATGGTGTTTTCAGCCAACCCGACCGAACTGCGCCAATGGGTCATTCGGGATGATTCAGGTGCGGAAACAACCTTGATCCTGGGCGAGATGGCCAAAGGGACATCGATGTCCGGGGATCTGTTCAGCATTCAGACGGAAATGTCGCGCCGGGGCATGACCTCGGACCGCTGATCTGGGGCCGAAGGTCCGGGGCAACCCAGCATAACCGGGGCGGGGATGGTGTGACAGCTACCTTTCCCGATGGTTCAGGCCTCAAGCTGGTTCATGATCACACAAACGCAAAGCCCTCTGGCCTGTACAGGCCAAGAGGGCATTTTTGTGGGCGCGGTCAGGTTTGCGGCGCCCGCGCCCTGCGCCCCTCGATCAACCATGCACCGACAGCAAGGGCCAGGGCCAGCAGCAAGAACACCCAGGCCGGAACCAGGGGCTGCACGCGCAAATCCTCGGTTATGTAGGCGTTGCGTGGGGTGATCCCGATCCAGCCCCGACCGGCTGCGGTGCGTCCAATTCCGACCCTGCGGATATCAGGAACACCGTCTTCCAGTCGAAGCGCGCCGCCAGCCGTGGCCGTCAAGACTGCGTCCAGCGGGCCTGCGCTGGCGATGGTCTGCACGAATTCCCGGGGCGCCGAAGGGCCAATCGCTATGACGGCTTTCTGGTCGCCTTCGACCAACCGATACAGACCCATGTCGGGCGCCTGCCAGGTCGTCTGCCAGCGCCCTGGCGCCGTCTCGGTCAAGGTCAGACTGGTTTCGGTTCCGTCGGGCGCGGTAACTGTAACATCGCCCGGAGCATCGCCCAACGTGCGCCGCACCACGGTCATTTCCTGACCTTGCGCGGTTGCCGTCAGGGTTTCCTCTTCCAGTTCGGGTTCCTTCATCATCCAGTGCGCCAACCTGCGCAGCAGTTCCAGTTGCGGGCCGCCGCCTTCATAGCCGCGCCCCCACAACCAGATGTGGTCCGACGCAAGCATCGCCACACGCCCTTCGCCCACGCGGTCCAGCACCAGCAGCGGCCGACCCTCGATGCCCTCCATGACCACCTGCCCGCCGGTTGCCTGCAATTCAAGCTGACGGAACCAGCGCCCCCACCCATCCGCCGGGGCGAGTTTGTCCAACCCTTCGGTCACCGGGTGTTTGTGGCCAAGATCGGTCAGGGTCGGACGAAAGCCTTGCTCGATCACCCGGCTTGATGGGGTAATGGGCAGGATGTCGGCCAATGGCGACCGCCACAGGCTGTCAGCCGATCCGAACTCTGGCCCCGAAGATATCAGAACCGCACCGCCTTTGCGGGCAAAGTCGCGGACGTTCTCCAAGTAGCTGTTTGGCAAGATGCCCCGGCGGCGATAGCGGTCGAAGATTATCAGATCAAATTCGTCGATCTTGTCGACAAACAATTCCCGCGTTGGAAAGGCGATCAGGGAAAGTTCCGTGACCGGCACGCCGTCCTGCTTTTCCGGGGGACGAAGGATGGTGAAATGCACCAGATCGACCGCTGCGTCGGACTTCAGCAGGTTGCGCCAGACCCGTTCCCCCGGGTGGGGTTCGCCCGAAACAAGCAACACGCGCAGACGGTCGCGCACCCCGTTGATCTGCACGATGGCCGCATTGTTGCGGTCGGTCAGTTCGCCGTCTTCTGTAGCAACCGTGAATTGCAGGACGTTCATCCCGCCATGGGGCAGCGTCACAGGCAGGTCCAGATCCTGCCCCACGGGAACCGAGAACTCCATCGGGGTATCCCCGTCGATGCTGATCGAAAGATCCGCGGTTCCCGCCACGCCGTCAGGCACGTCGCCCTGGTCTTCGACGTGTAGTGTCAAAATGATCTCTTCGCCCAGAATGGCAAAGGCCGGGGCGTTCTTGACGATCAGTCGGCGGTCCCAGTCGGTGCTGCGCCCGGTCAGCAACAGGTGGAGCGGTGCCGGCAGATCGGGTGCAAGGGCGGCGTCATGAATCTGGCCGTCCGAAATCACGACCGCACCGGCCACTCTGGCGCGCGGGACATCGGCCAATGCCTCGGCCAGCGCGGTCATCACAAGGCTGCCAGCGTCGCCATCCGCATCGGGGACGCGCACCACCCGTGCTTCGGTATTTTCCATCCGGGCCAGACGGGACAGGACGCCTTGCAAGGCTGCTTCGGTCTGGGCGGGGCGGTCGGAAATCCGCTGGCTTGCACTGTCATCGACCACGACGATCACGATGTCGGACAGGGTTGCCCGGTCTTCCTCTTGCAGCGATGGGTTTGCCAAGGCCCCAAGGATAGCGACCGCCGCCAATCCGCGCATCCAGCCGCCCGACAGCCTGCGCCAGAGCGCAAGCACCAGCATGGCCGCAGCAACCGCCGCAAGCAATCCGATCACCGGCCAGCCGATCAGGGGGTCGAACACAATGGCGCCAAATGCCTGTCCGTTCATTGGCCCAGCCTTTCCAGCAAAGCAGGCACATGAACCTGATCAGATTTATAATTGCCGGTCAGCACATGCATGATCACATTTACGCCGAACCGGAACGCCACCTCGCGCTGGCGTTCGCCAGTAAAGCCACGCCCGACCGGGAACATGGGGACGCCACGGTCATCCATCGCCCAGGCCGAGGCCCAGTCATTGCCGCCGATGATCACGGGTGTCACACCGTCGTTCAGGTTGCGAAACGGCATGCCTTCGATCTGCTCGGCATCCATGGGCGCCGCTTCGACCCAGATACCGCGGCCGGCATGACGGCCCGGAAATTCCTGCAACAGATAGAAGGTTCGGGTCAGAACGTGATCCTCGGGCACAGGTTCCAGTGGCGGAATGTCCAGAGGCGCCGCGATCAACTGCAACCGGCGCCCTTCGGGGGTGGCCGCGCCGAAACCAGCCACATCAGCGTCCCGTGTATCGAACAAGATCATCCCGCCCGACCGCAGATAGTCATTCAGCTTGCGATACGCGGCAGAGGACGGCAGCGGCATATCTGCGGTCATGGGCCAGTAAAGGAACGGAAAAAACAGCAGTTCATCCGTTTCAAGGTCCACACCAACCGGGGCTGCGGGTTCAATTGTCGTGCGCGCGAACAAGACCTCGCCCAGACCCTTCAACCCGGCCTCAGCCACGCGGTCAACCTGCGCGTCGCCGGTTATCACATGCGCCAGCACCACATTCGCCGTTGCGCGGATCGCAAATTCTTCGGACTCGGGTGTCTGTGCGTCCGCCCCGTGGGGCACCATCAGCAACACCGCCAGAACGGCGACCGAACCGCGCAGCTTGCCTGACACCCATAAGGCGGCCAGAATATCGATCATCAGCGCGGCCAGGGCCAGCACCAGCAACAGGCCTTTCAGCCCCTGTTCGCGTGCGACGACCAACCCTTCGACCGCAACCCTGTCCGGCCAGATTACAGGCTCCAGCACGGTGTCCGGTCCGATCACATTCAGCGCCAATCGCCGGTCCCCGGTGGCATACAGACCCGGCGGTATGTCGGGCCCGGTCAGGCCAAGCGCCAACGCCGCACCAAGCTTTTCCCCGGGCACCCCCGCGATCCGGTCCGCGTCCTGAACCGTGCCGAACGCGTCCAGTATGGCCACGGGCTGCCAGATTTCGCCCGCCATGTCACCTGCACCAGCGGTGGCCACGCGCGCCGAGACTGCAAGCCGTTCCAGCATCTGGACGAAAAGCCCCGACAGCGGCAGGTTCGACCAGTCGGCATTGGCGGTAACGTGAAACAGCACGACCTGTCCTTGTCCGACGGCCTTTCGGGTGACCAGCGGGGTGCCGTCAGCAAGCGCCGCAATCGACCGTTCGCCCAGATCGGGATCAGGTTGTGCCAGCACCTGCGATGTCACTGTCACCTCGGCAGGCACGGGCAACCCGACAAACGGTGAACCGGCCGGAAACGCAGCCAGCGTCTTGGGCTCGCCCCAGCTCATGGCACCCCCGACCGAACGGCCACCTTCGCGCAGGCGGACCGGCAACAGCGGGTCTTCGGCGTCGCGTGACACGTCACTGGCTGCCAGACGCGGCCCGGCAAATCGCAGCAGCAGCCCGCCCTTGTCCAGCCATCCCAGCACAGCGTCCTGATCTTCTTGCGACAGGTGCGCGACATCGGCCATGATGACGACGTCAGGACTGGCCAGCAGAACGTCCTGCAGGTTGCCATCGATAAGTTCGGCCACTGGTTCCAAAGCCTGGCGCAGATAGTGTGTGGGCGACAGCAGTTGCAGCCCTTCACGGTCATCGCGCCCGGCAAGCAACGCCACCTTGCGCCGCCGCAGGCTGTCATCGACCAGGCTGACCGCCGCCGCTGACCGCTGCCCGACAAGTTCAAATCGCGCAATGCGGTTGCGCAATTCGGGGGGCAGGTCCAGGGACGCCAGCGATATGGATTCATCCGGGGCAAAGCTGATGGATTGACGGGCCAGGTCCCGCTCGATGCCGGCAGGGTCAGGGCCGCGCGCCACCAGATCGGTTTCGACACCAGCGGGCGACGCCAGACGCAGCACCTCCAGCGCGATCGCGCCTGCATCATAGACGGGGGGCGCAAGCGCCAACATCGGGCGCGATCCCTCGAATACCGTCACTGCTCCCCGGTTCTCGAACGCGGCCAGCGTTTCGGCCCGTCCCTTACGGTCCATCCCGTCCGACAACCAGAAGGTTTCAAAATTGCCGTCAAGCCCCTGCGCCCAGGCTGCGGACTGCGGTTGCCACGGTTTCGGTGTCAGGCTGCCCAGTCGGGCGGCCCAGACGCTGGCCGCCTGAAACGGCACCTCGCCCGATGGAAGATCTGTCAGCAGCGTCACGGCCACCGGACGACCATCCCGCCCCGCTTCCTCCAGTAGGGCAGCGACACGGTCGATCCGGCGGGGCCAGTCACGCGCATCGGCCCAAGTGCCATCCATCACGACCAACAGGGGGCCGGAACCAGCCTGGCGTTCAGACGGGTTCAGCACCGGACCGGCAAAGGCGCTGATCAGCGCGGCCAAGGCCAGCATCCGCAACGCCAGAAGCCACCAGGGGGTCCGATCGGTTTCGACCTCGTCATCGCGCAGGCCCAGCAGCAGCGCCACGCCCGGAAACCGTCGCCGGATCGGTGCGGGCGGCACGGCGCGCAAGATCCAGTACAGGACCGGCAGCGCCAACAACCCCCACAGAAAAACCGGCGCAGTGAACCCTATGGGGCCAATGATCCACATCAGCGACCGCCTTCCAATGCGCGAAACATCCACAACAATGCGGATTGCGCGCTTTGCCCGGTGTGGTGGCACAGGTAGTGCCACCCCGAGGCGCGGGCCAGGCGTTCCAGCAGCGCCTTGCGCTCGGCCAGCCGGTCCAGATACCGCGTGCGCAGATCGCTCGCCCGCAGGGTTTCATGGCGCAGACTGCCGCCCATCGATTCAAAGATGGTCCGGCCATCAAATGGAAATTCTTCTTCTGCAGGGTCAAGCACCTGGACCAGCGCGCCCGTGACCCCACGGTCAGACGCCGCAGCCAAAGCGGTTTCCAGCTTTGCCGGGTCGCCCAGAAAGTCCGACACGAATACCGCCCGGCCATGTGCGACCATGCCCGACGTATCAGGCGCGCCATAGTCTGCGTCATCCTCGGCCATTGCCGCGGCGATCCTCAGCAGATGGGCGCGCCCCCCGCGCGGTGGCGCATCTGCGCCTGCCAAGCCAACCCGCTCGCCTCCGCGTACCAGCAATACGGCCAAGGCCAAGGACAACAGCCGCGCGCGATCAGATTTCGGCGGCCGGTTCCTTGAGCCCGAGAATTCCATTGATCTGGCTCCATCCACCCAGAGCGTGACCGACTGCGCAGCCTGCCATTCGCGTTCACGCACAAAATGCGCGTCCCCCCGGGCCGACCGTCGCCAGTCGATCATCCGTGCCGTGTCGCTTGGGGTTGCGGGGCGATATTGCCAGAATTCGTCACCCATGCCTGCCCGCCTGCGCCCGTGATCGCCCAGGATCACGGTCGCCGCCAGATGATCCGCCTGCGCCAACAGTGGCGGCAGGGTCTGCCCCAGCGTCTCGGCCTGGGCGCGAAGGGTGGCGGCTTGGGTCACGCGGCGGCCTCGATCCGGGTGATGCGGGCGGTTGTGCGGTCGATCAGGGTCCCCAGATCCTCGCCCCGTGCGCGGGCGGCAAAGTTAAGCGCCATCCGGTGAATCAGCACAGGTCGCGCCAGCGCCGCCACATCCTCGGCCGAGGGTGCCAGCCGGCCGTCAAGCAAAGCCCGCGCCCGCACTGTCAGCATCAGCGCCTGCGCTGCGCGCGGGCCGGGGCCCCACGACAGGCTGTCGCGCAAATCCGGGGTGGCTTCGGCTTCGCCGGGGCGGCAGGCGCGCACAAGGTCAAGGATCAGTTCAACCACATTTTCCCCGACTGGCATCCGGCGCAGGATGGATTGCGCGGTCAGCAGTTCATCCGTGCTGAACACCTGATGCACGGCTGCGTCCTCGGCCCCGGTGGTCGCAAGCAGCACGGCCTTTTCGGTCGCGCGGTCCGGGTAGGGTACATCGACCTGCACTAGGAAACGGTCCAACTGCGCTTCGGGAAGGGGGTAGGTGCCTTCTTGTTCGATCGGGTTCTGGGTCGCCAGAACATGGAACGGGCGTCCAAGGGGGCGGTGCTGACCCGCGATGGTCACCTCGCGTTCTTGCATGGCCTGCAGCAGGGCTGACTGGGTGCGCGGGCTGGCGCGGTTGATTTCATCTGCCAGCAAAAGCTGACAGAAGATCGGCCCTTCTATGAAACGGAATCGGCGTGTGCCGTCAGGGTCCGCGTCCAGAACCTCGGACCCCAGAATGTCGGCAGGCATCAGGTCGGGCGTGAACTGGATGCGGTTCCCCTTCAGACCCATCACAGTGGACAGGGTGTCGACCAGCCGCGTCTTGCCCAAACCGGGCAGGCCCACCAGCAGCGCGTGCCCGCCACACAGCAGCGACGCAAGCACCAGTTCCACCACGCGGTCCTGCCCGATGAACCGCTGACTGATCGAGGCGCGCGCAAGCGCAAGCCGTTCGCCAAGCGACTCGATTTCGGCAACCAGCGTGTCGGACATGACAATTCTCCCTCAAGGTCTATATACTCGGTATCAGATCAAACTATGCCACGCGGCACAAATGGCAAAAACAGAGATGGCGCAAAAGATCGTGAACCCTTCGGCAGAGAGCCTCGCATCGGCGGCAACAGCGGCCGCCAGGAAAGGACCGCCGCCGGTCCACCTGTGGAACCCACCGTTCTGCGGCGATATGGACATGCGGATCGCGCGGGACGGAACGTGGTTCTATCTTGGCTCGCCCATCGGCAGGGCCGGGTTGGTGCGTCTGTTCTCGGGCATACTCAAGCGCGAGGGTGATAAGTACTTCCTTGTCACCCCGGTCGAAAAGGTCGGTATCATCGTTGATGATGCCCCCTTTGTCGCTCAGGATTTTTCGGTATCGGGGACGGGACGCGATCAGGTCATCACCTTTACCACCCATGTTGGAGACGAGGCCGTCGCCGGGCCTGACCACCCGATCCGTGTCACCCGCGACCCCGCGACCGGCGAACCATCACCCTATGTGTTGATCCGCGCCAACCTGGAGGCGCTGATTGACCGAAAAAGCTTTTACAGGTTGGTGGATCTGGGCGTGCACGAAGACCATGAGCGTGAACGCTGGTTCGGGGTCTGGTCGGGGGCTGCGTTTTTTCCACTGATCCCGTCGTCGGAATTGGACGCCTAGCGCACCGATGACAGGTGGCCGGCAGCCTCAGGCCGTCAGGCTGCGGCCCAGTTGTGGGATTGCGGCAATCAGTTTGCGGGTATAGTCCGCCTGCGGGTTTTCAAAAACCTCTTGCGCAATGCCTTGTTCCACGACTTTGCCCTGATGCATCACCAAAAGCCGATCGGAAATCAGCCGCACAAGGTTCAGGTCATGGCTGACAAAGATGAATGTGCACCCCAGATCACGGCGCAGGTCCAAAAGGGTACGGATCACATGTGCCTGCAACGAAGCGTCCAGCGCCGAGGTGGGTTCGTCCAGCAAGATCAGTTTGGGTTTCAGCACGATGGCGCGCGCGATATCGACCCGCGCACGCTGACCACCCGACAGTTGATGCGGATAGCTTGACAGCAACCGCTCTGGCAGGCCGGCATGAACGGCGGCTTGCGTCACCAGCGCGGTACGGTTGCGGCGTTCGTCGTCGGTTCCCAGCCGGCGCACGGGGTCCCCAATGGCTTCGGCGGCACGAAAACGGGGGTTCAGGCTGGCCAGAGGGTCCTGAAACACCATCTGCAACTGCCGCCGGAGGGGGCTGCGCGCAAAGCGGCGTCCGGTTTGGTGGGTGATGTCGTGGCCGTCGAACCAGATCCGGCCGTCGCTGTGGTCGATCAGGCGGGCGGCAATGCGCGACAGCGTGGTCTTGCCGGACCCGCTTTCCCCGACGATGCCCAGAATCTCGCCCGGCATGACGTCAAAGCTGACATCATTGACGGCGGCCACCTGACCGCCTGCAACCGGATAGTACTTGATGATGCTGCGCATGGAAAGAATCGGGGTCATGAGGTGGCTCCGTCCTTGGGGGCATCAGGGTCTTCCCATTCCATCGGGCGCAATTCCGACGCGTCGGTTTTCCCATAGGGCAGGGCGTCCAGAAGCGCGCGGGTATAGGGGTGCTGGGGATCGGTGAAGATGCGGGTGGCGGGGCCTTCTTCGACGATGCGTCCGGCGTTCATGTCCAGCGCGCGATCACAATACTCGGATGCCAGTGCAAGGTCGTGGGTGATAAAGATAACGGCCACCCCACGTT
>JAUSPL010000444.1 GCA_030656535.1 Gemmobacter sp. | reverse complement strand
AGCGCCACGGTCGGCAAGATCAGGGATTTCACCGCAAGCCACGGCTGGTCCCAGCCCGGAAACCCGCCGGGGGGCAGCCAGCGCAATTTGACAGCGAACAACATCACCAACAGGATCGACAACCAAAAGGCGGGAATCGCGATGCCCAACTGGCTGAGAAACATCACACCCCAGTCGCCAAAGCGCCGGTGGTTTGCCGCCGCCCCGATCCCCATCACCAAGGCCAGAACAACGGTCAGCACCATCCCGGCCAGCGCCAGCGAAACAGTCATTGGCAGGCGTTCACCGATCAGGCCGGACACCGGCACACCAAACGAATGGCTGACGCCAAAATCCCCGGTCAGCGCATTGCCGACCCAAAGCACATACCGTGTCAGGACGGGCTCATTCAGGCCCAGTTGGGTGCGAAGCGCGTCCAGCGCATCCTCGGACGCGTCCAGACCAAGGATGGTCAGGGCCGGGTCACCCGGCAGGATATTCATCACCGAGAACACGACGACGGACACCACGAAAAGCGTCAGAACAAAGCCGAGTGTACGGCGCAGCAGGAAATAGGTCATTGGGCAGGGCAGTCGCGGTTAGCCCGGCACAGGCGCAGGCGGTGGGGGGCATGGCGGCCAAAGGGTGTCGCCATCGACCAGATGAACGGGCACCGTGGTGCGGCTCCGCAGTCTTGATGTGATGAGGGCAAAACCGGCCCTTTGCAACACGGGTCAAGACAAGATGAAAGACCCGTGGGCAGTGTTGCTGCCCACGGGAACCTCGCTTGGATCACTTGACGGACACGCCCGCCAGCGGCTGGAACAGCACCGAGCGCGACGGCCACAGGCCTTCGACACCGACGACAGAGATGTTGATCTGCGGCATCTGGAACATGAAGCCATGCACCGCGTTCTCGGCCAGATAGGTCTGGCCCTCTTTCAGCAGCTCGTTGCGTGCCTCGGGGTTTGCCTCTTCACTGATGCGCTGCCACAGGTCGTTGAACGGTGCGTCATCATAGCCATAGAAATACTTGGGTCCGCGGGCAAAGTTGCCCATGTCGTTGGGGCCGGTATGGGCGATGATCGTCATGTCATAGTTCAGCTTCTTGTAGACTTCATCCAGCCAGAAGCCCCACTCGACGTTCTCGACCTTGGCGTCGATCCCGGCTGCGGACAATTGCGCCTGCAAGATTTCAGCCGAGCGCGTGGCATAGGAAAACGGCGGAACGCGCAGCGTCATGGTGGTCCCGGCGACGCCTGCCTCGGCGAACAGGGCCTTGGCCTTTTCCAGATCATAGGAATAGGTGCCGGTCAGATCGACATAGGCCGGGCCGTGGGGCGGATAAAAGCTGCCGATCGGAACGGCCACGCCATACATGGCACCTTCGATCAGCTCTTCACGGTCAATCAGATGGCTGATCGCCTGCCGCACGCGGATGTCGTTGAATGGCGGTTTGGAGTTGTTCATGGCAAGGATCACCTCGCCTTCGGTCGACCCGATGGTCACGTTGAAACGCGGATCAGCCTGAAACTGCGGCAACATTTCGGGGGCCGGAAAGCCGGAAAAGTTGTCCAGTTCTTCCGACAGCAGGGCTGCGGCGGCTGCGGCGGCATCCGAGATGAACCGGAACTCTACCGTTTCCAGCGCCACATCGGCCGCCTTGCGGTGGTCGGCGTTCTTGACCAGCGTCAAACGGTCACCACGGGTCCAGGACCCGAACTTGAACGGGCCGGTCCCGACCGGGGTTGTGTTGTTGGTTTCGGCAGATTCGGCGGCGACGATGGATGCATCGCCCTGCGCCATGTTGAACAAAAAGAACGCATCCTTTTTCTTCAGCTTGATTTCAACGGTCAGAGGGTCCGGTGCGGTGATCGATTCAATCGGGCCAAAGATCGCCTTGGTCGGGTTCACGCTGCCTTCTGCCATCGCGCGATTGAAGGCAAACAGTACGTCTTCGGCATTGAAGTCGGTGCCGTCATGGTACTTTACGCCCGACGCCAGCTTGAACACATAGGTCAGCCCGTCGTCCGACACAGTCCAGCTCTCGGCCAGTCCGGGCAGCACTTCGCCGTTCTCGGCGACAGTGGTCAACGATTCGTAAACGTTTTGTGTCAACATGCCGTCGATCGACGCGGTCGCATCCGCGGTGGGGTCCAGCGCCGTGGGCTCTTGTTGAATACCGATCACGATCTTGGTTTTTGCAAGGCCAGCAGTGGCGGTAAAGCCCATGCCCAGCGCCAAAATAGCGGCTGCCAGCGGAAGTGAGGTGATCCTGAGTGACATGGTCGTGTGTGCTCCATCATTGTCTGGTGGGGTCTGTATGACACCTCAGCCCCAGTGCCTTGGTAATGTGAAAGCTGCATGACAGGTCCGGCCTGCGTCAACCATCAATCGATGTTTCAGGCATGAAATACCAAAAATATTCATTGGATCAATGGTCATAGCCATGATCTCAGATGCCCGGGGGACGGCCGGGACCGTGGTTTTCTACAGGGATTCTAACAGGGATTCTATCTGTGGCGGGTGTTTCATGCAAAAGGGGGCTCTACGCATATTTGGCGCGCGGACCCGGTGGCATCACCAGTATTGCCCGGAAATCGTTGACATTGGTCAGCGTGGGTCCGGTCACGACTTGCCCGCCGACGCGGGCGAAGTAGCTGTGCGCATCATTCAGGTCCAGCGCCTTTGCGGCACCGGGACCTGTCGGCGTGTCAGGGCCGATCACCGCCCCGGCCACCTCGGCCGCCCCGTCGACGCCATCCGTGTCGCAAGCAATGGCGTGAATGCCAGCCGCCCCGTTCAGCGCCAGCGCCAGCGCCAGGCAGAACTCTGCGTTGGGCCCGCCAATCCCGTCGCCGCGCCGCGTGACTGTCAGTTCGCCCCCCGACACCAGCAAGACCGGCGCATCGCCCGTCCGCAGGGCGGCCTGGACCGACAGCGCAAGCGCCGCCTGCGCTGCGGCGACCTCTCGGGCCTCGCCCTCCAGCGCGTCGCCCAGCATCCGGACGTCACACTCCGTCCCCGCCAGTGCCGCGGCCGCTGCAAGCGACTGCGCCGGGGCCGCAACAACCCGGTTTTCGACCGAGGCCAGTCGTGCGTCCCCCGGCGCCACCACACCGCTGCCCAAAGCAAGCGCTGCCTGCACCGATGCCGGGACCTCGACGCCCCACCTCGTCAACACAGCCCGCGCATCTGCGACCGTGGTGGCATCGCCGACGGTCGGTCCGGACCCGATAAAGGCCGG
>JAUSPL010000422.1 GCA_030656535.1 Gemmobacter sp. | reverse complement strand
GTGGGGCGGATCGTGTTTGAATCGCTGTGCGACAAGCTGGTCAACATCACGCCCGATCTTCAATTCGTGCCCGAACTTGCGACAAGCTGGGCCTGGTCGGAAGATGGCAAGACGCTGACCATGCAGTTGCGCACGGATGCGACTTTTCATGACGGCACGCCGTTTGATGCCGCCGCCGTGGTCGCCAATATCGAGCGGTCCAAGACCCTGCCCGAAAGCCGCCGCAAATCCGAACTGGCGTCGGTGGACACCGTCGTAGCGACCGGGCCGCATGAGGTAACCTTTACGTTGAAGGGACCGGATGCCACGCTGATCGCGCAACTGTCGGACCGCGCGGGGATGATGCTGTCACCGACCGCCGCTGCCGCCAAGGGGTTGGAATTGGCGAACGCGCCGGTTTGTTCCGGCCCCTACAAGTTCGTCGAGCGGATTTCGCAAGATCGCATCGTGCTGGAGAAATTCGCCGAACATTACGACGCCGCGAACTACCATGTCGACCGGCTGATTTTCTTGCCTATCCCCGACACAACCGTGCGTCTGGCGAACCTGCGGTCAGGTGATATCGACATGCTGGAACGTCTGGCCCCGTCGGACGTGGCAGCGGTCAAAGGCGACAGCGGCCTTCGGTTCGAAAGCGCGGTCAGCCAAGGTTATCAGGGCATTACCGTCAACGTGAACAATGGCGCACGTTCGGAAACCCCGTTCGGCAAGGACGCGCGCGTCCGGCAGGCCCTGTCGCTGTCCATCGACCGCGAGGTGGTCAATCAGGTAGTGTTCGAGGGCGTCTATGCGGCCGGAAACCAGCCGTTCCCGCCGACTTCGCCCTGGTATGACCAATCAAACCCGGTGCAGGCGCGGGATGTGGAAAAAGCCAAGTCGCTGTTGGCCGAGGCCGGTGTGACGGGTCGTCTTGCGATCGAGATGCAGGCCGCCAACAACCCGGTCCAGTTGCAGCTGATGCAGGTCATCCAGTCGATGGCTGCCGATGCCGGGATCGACATTTCGATCAAGGCGACCGAGTTCGCATCAATGCTGCAAGAGCAGACCGCAGGCAACTATGACAGCACCCAGGTCGGTTGGTCGGGGCGGACGGACCCTGACGGCAATATCCATGCCTTCGTCACCTGTGGCGGTGGTCTGAACGACAGCAAGTTCTGTTCAGAAACCGTCGATGCCTTGCTGAACGAGGCCCGGACCTTGAATGATCCTGCAGCGCGCAAGGCCAAGTATGATGAGGCGGGCAAGATTCTGGCGACGGAATTGCCGATCATCTACCTCTATCACCAGACATGGCTGTGGGCGTCCAAGGCCACCATCTCGGGCTTTGTGCCATATCCGGACGGAATGATCCGTTTGGCAGGTGTCAAGGTTCAGTAACCCGCTGCCCCGGCAAGGACCGGAGCCTTTGCAAGCTGGTGACCGCCCCGACCGGGGCGGCACCGTTTTCACGCCAGACCGGACAGGCCGATGACCCGTTTCATTCTATCGCGCATCCTGATTGCCATACCGACGCTGTTGATCGTGTCGGTTTTTGTGTTCGGCTTGCAGAAACTGCTGCCGGGCGACCCCATCCTTGTGATGGCAGGCGAGGACCGAAACCCCGAGGTGCTGGAGTATCTGCGCGAGAAATACCGCCTGAATGACCCGATCCCGATGCAGTATCTGTATTGGTTGGGTGGGGTGGTGCAGGGCGATCTGGGGATCAGCCTGCGTACCAATCAGCCGGTGCTGGAACTGATCGCGCAGAAACTGCCGGTGACCATTCAGTTGGCCATCATGTCGATGATCTTTGCCTTTTTGATCGGCATACCGGCGGGGATCCTGTCTGCAGTGAAAAAGGGAACGTGGGTCGACTATGTCGCCAACGTGGTGGCGCTGTCAGGGTTGTCCATCCCGAATTTCTGGCTTGGGATCATGATGATCCTGCTTGTGTCGGTGAACCTGGGTTGGTTGCCCGCCTCAGGGTATGAAAGCCCTTGGGTGGACCCGGTCAAATCGTTCACCACAATGCTGATGCCTGCCTTTGTGCTGGGCACCGGGTTGGCCGCGACGCTGATGCGGCACACCCGGTCGGCGATGCTGGGTGTGTTGCAGGCGGATTATGTGCGCACCGCCCGGGCCAAGGGGCTGGTGGAAAACGTGGTGGTCTTCAAACACGCATTCCGCAACGCGGTTTTGCCTATCGTCACCTTGTCGGCCCTGCTGTTTGGCGAACTGCTGGCCGGTGCCGTGCTGACCGAGCAGATCTTTACCATCCCCGGCTTCGGCAAGCTGATCGTGGACGCTGTGTTCAACCGCGATTACGCCGTCGTGCAGGGTGTGGTGCTCTGCACGGCTGTGGGCTTCATCTTGATGAACCTGATCGCGGATGTGCTTTATATCCTGCTGAACCCCCGACTGAGGACCGCACAATGAGTGTCGTAGCCGTGCCCGGGCCCAATCCCGCCCTGCGCCCCCAAAGCCGGGCCTGGAAAAAGATGCGCGCCAACAAGGGGGCCCTGGTCGGCGGCGTGATCGTGCTGTTTTTCGTCACCCTTGCAGTGCTGGCACCTTTCTTGCCCATCCCGGACCCGGCGGGCACCAACTGGGGCGCGATCCGCAAGCCGCCATCGGGCTTGGCGTGGTTGGGCACCGATGAGATCGGGCGTGACATCCTGAGCCGGATGATCTGGGGCGCGCAGGCGTCCCTGATGGCGGGCGTCGTGTCGGTGCTGATCGCGGTGGTGGTGGGCGTGCCGTTCGGGCTGGTGGCCGGATATTTCGGCGGCTGGACCGACAGCCTGATTTCGCGCGTCACGGACGCGTTGTTGGCGATGCCGTTTTTGATCATGGCGATCGCGCTTGCGGCATTTCTTGGGCCAAGTCTGACCAATGCGATGATTGCGATCGGCCTGTCAGCCGTGCCGATCTTTATCCGTCTGACGCGTGGACAGGTGTTGGCGGTCAAGACCGAAGACTATGTCGAAGGCGCGCGCGCCATCGGTCTTGGACATATCCGCATCATGGCACGCTATATCCTGCCCAACGTGTTTCCGCCGATCCTTGTTCAGGCAACGCTGACCATTGCGACCGCGATCATCGCCGAGGCATCGTTGTCGTTTCTTGGGCTGGGGCAGCAACCCCCCGCGCCCAGCTGGGGCTCGATGCTGAACACCGCCAAAAATTTCCTGTCTCAGGCGCCCTGGATGGCGGTCTGGCCGGGGGCGGCGATTTTTCTTGTGGTGATCGGATTCAACCTACTTGGCGACGGGCTGCGCGATGCGCTGGACCCGCGCGAACATTAAGCAAGACCCGGAGGAACGTTTATGGCTGCTTTTACCACCCGTCCCGAAATCCTTGGCAGGTTCGGCGTTGTCACCTCGACGCACTGGATCGCATCGGCCGTCGGGATGAAAATCCTTGAGCAGGGCGGCAATGCGTTCGATGCCGCTGTGGCCACCGGGATGGCCTTGCAGGTGTTGGAGCCGCATCTGAACGGACCGGCTGGTGATATGCCTGCGGTGTTCTATTCGAAAAAGCATGACAAGGTGCAGGTGATCTGTGCCCAAGGCCCGGCACCTGCGGGGGCGACGATTGAACACTATACGGCCGAGGGGCTGAAGGTGATCCCGGGCGACGGGTTGCTGGCAACCGTCATCCCCGGTGCGTGGGACGGTTGGATGCTGATGTTGCGCGACTACGGGCGGCTTTCGTTGCGCGACGTGCTGGCCCCTGCGATCTGGTATGCCGAAAACGGACATCCGGTGTTGCCGCGCGTGGCGGCAACGATCGGCGGTCTGGCCGAGTTTTTCCGCACCGAATGGCCGACCTCGTACGAGACCTGGCTGCCGGGGGGCGTCGCGCCCGAGGCGTGGTCGAATGTCAAGAACCCCGTGCTGGCCGCAACATGGACACGGATTTTGGCCGAGGCCGAGTCGAAACAGGGCCGCGAAGCGCAAATAGAGGCAGCGCGGGACGCGTTCTATCGTGGCTTCGTGGCCGAAGGTATCGCGGCCTATCTGAACGATGCGCAGGTGATGGACGCGTCTGGCAGCCGCCACAAGGGCGTGCTGTCTGCCGATGACATGGCGGGGTATGCCGCGACCATCGAAGACCCGCTGACCTATGATTACCACGGTTGGACTGTCGCGAAATGCGGCCCCTGGAACCAAGGGCCGGTATTCTTGCAGGTGCTGGCGCTGCTGAAAGGCTTTGATCTGGGCGCGATGGACCCGGTGGGGGCCGATTTCGTCCACCATGTCGTCGAGGCCAAGAAACTGGCCTTTGCCGACCGCGAAGCCTATTACGGCGACCCGAACTTTGCCTCGGTTCCGATGGATGTGCTGCTGTCGGATGCCTACAACGCCGAGCGCGCCAAGCTGATCGGTCCCCGCGCAAGCCTTGATCTGCGCCCCGGTGTGGTGCCGGGCTATGAGGATCAGGTGGCACGGACGCTTGCGATGTTGGACGCCGTCAGCCGCAAGGATCAGGCTGTCTATGAGCCGACGATGGCGCATCTGACCGAAAAGAAAGGCGATACCGTCCATATCGACGTCATCGACTCCGAGGGGAACATGGTCGCGGTCACGCCCTCGGGGGGGTGGCTGCAATCGTCGCCCACGGTGCCGGGGCTGGGCTTTTGTCTGAATTCCCGCGCCCAGATGTTCTGGCTGGAACCCGGGTTGCCGACCTCGCTGTTGCCGGGGCGGCGCCCGCGCACGACCCTGACGCCGTCGCTTGCGTTGAAGGATGGCGTGCCGCAGATGGTGTTCGGCACC
>JAUSPL010000410.1 GCA_030656535.1 Gemmobacter sp. | reverse complement strand
GATTTATGCCCGTATCCCAACTTTCTGCGGGTGGTTCGGATCACCGGGACCGAGGCAGCCGATTGGCTGGAACGCGCCGCAGGGATATTTCATCAGCTAGAGCCGGGTCAACCCGACCAGGCACTGACGATGCCCGACATGCCGACCTACAACTTTGACCTGATCGAGGGGCTGACCTACGAAATCGACCCTTCGGCCCCCGCGCGTTTTGACCCGTCGGGGCGCCTGATCAACCCCGATGCGCGGCGCATCCGGAACCTGAAACACCAAGGCCGCCCCGTCACCGCGCAGGACGTATTCCTTGTGGCGACAAACAGTTATCGTGCAGATGGAGGGGGCAGATTTCCGGGTTGCCGGGCAGACTCGATCGTTTATCGCAGCACCGTCCACCTGCGCAGCGACATTGAGACATTCTTGCGTGCGACAGGCACCTTCGTCCCGCCGCTAGACCCGGTGTGGCGATTCTCTGCCCTGCCCGGCACCAGCGCGGTGTTCGACGCAGGCCCCGGTGCCCGTGTCCATTTGCCCTATCCCGGACTGACCGTGGTCGGGCCAACGCCCGACGGTTTCTTGCGGATGCGTGTCACGCTTTAGCCTTGAAAGCGCAGCTTGCATTGCGGCGCGACCCGTCCTATATGACCCGCGAGAGGTTGGCGCGGGCGAGCGCCTCGCCAACCCGGTCAGATCCGGAAGGAAGCAGCCGTAACGAGCCCCGCTTGGGTCGTTGTCCAGCCTCTCACCCTTCTCCCCCCTTGCCTATTGAAAACGCTGTAGCGGCAGGGTTCTTGGGGGATTTTGCCACGAACCCTTCTGCAAACGGGGGTTTGGATGTGTCATGAAACACGTCTGGCAGGTCAGAGGAAACCGGATCATCCGCCAGCCTGACATCATGTACACCGACGGCTGGGCAAGAGGGGCTTGCTGTCCGGCGCCCCCCTTGGCCAGACAAGATCGCGCACGGAAACCCAGTCGCGTTCCTTGCAAGGATCACCGCCAATGCCCTTAGTGGAAATCGCGACTCGGAAACAGCTTCTTTGCCTGTTCCCGCGGATGTCGCGCCGTGGACCGAACATTGCCGCCGACGGGTCTTTTTGTCTCATCGGCTCGTCCGTCGTTGGACGGGATCATCACAGGACGGCCAAGGGTGGTCAGCATGGGAGAGACATCCTCGACATGTTCGGCGATCAGGTGGACGACAGGGCCATCGCGTTCGATCCTGCCGCGCACGCGGACAAGCCGTCCAGCGATCACCGCCTTGCGGAATGTTTCATAGATACCCTTCCAGATCACGATGTTCGCGGTGCCTGTCTCGTCCTCCAGCGTCAGGAAGATCACGCCAGATGCGGTGCCGGGGCGCTGGCGGGTGATGACAAGGCCGGTGACGGTGACGCGGCCTTTCGCGACCGCCAAGCGGTCATGCGGAAGGCTTTCGGGCAGGCGCGGGCGCAGCAACTCCATCGGATGGGCGCGCAGACTTAGGCGCAGGGCAAGATAGTCCTCGATCACTTCCTGACCCAGTGTCATCTGTGGCAGGGTGACGGCAGGTTCCACGCCACCCTCGCCATCGGGGCCGAACAGCGGCAGTGGCGCGGGGGCTCGCAGCGCCTTGGCAGCCCAAAGCGCATCGCGGCGCGTCAGGCCAAGCGCGGCAAAGGCATCGGCTTCTGCCAGACGCTCCAGGATGTGAGGTTGCACCCCGGCCTTGCGCCAAAGGCTTTCGACATCCGAATAACCGTTGCCACGTGCGGCGACGATCCAGGTGGCGTCTTCCTCACTCAGGCCCTTGATCTGGCGAAAACCCAGCCGCAATGCCAGCGCACCATCCGCGCGGGGCTCCAGCGTGCAATCCCAGAGCGCGTGATTGACCGACACCGGGCGCACCTCGACGCCATGATCGCGGGCATCGCGCACCAGTTGCGCCGGGGCGTAAAAGCCCATCGGCTGGCTGTTCAGCAACGCGCAGGTGAAAATGGCGGGATGATGGCATTTGAGCCAGGCAGAGACATAGACAAGCCGGGCGAAACTGGCCGCGTGGCTTTCGGGAAAACCGTAAGAGCCAAAGCCCTCGATCTGGGCAAAGCAGCGTGCGGCGAAATCGCCATCATAGCCCCGCGCCAGCATGCCGGAAACAAAACGGTCGCGGAAATCGCCGATGGTTCCCATGCGCTTGAAGGTGGCCAGCGATCGGCGCAGGCGGTCGGCCTCGGCAGGGGTAAACCCTGCGGCGACCACGGCGATCTGCATCGCCTGTTCCTGAAACAGCGGCACGCCGTAAGTGCGGCCCAGCACCTCCATCATGGCAGGCCCAAGGTCTTCGACCGGTTCCAGCCCCATGCGACGCCGGATAAAGGGGTTCACCATGCCGCCTTGTATCGGGCCGGGACGGACGATGGCCACCTCGCACACCAGATCATAAGAGGCGCGCGGCCGCATCTTGGGCAAAAAGTTCATCTGCGCCCGGCTTTCAACCTGAAACACCCCGATGGCATCAGCGCGACACAGCATGTCATAGACCTGTTCGCGATCATTGTGCGCAGAGGGGCTGTCGCCACGGGTCGCGTCAGGCTTTAGCGTTGCCAGATCCATCCTGATCCCACGGTGATCGGCCAGCAGCCCAAAGGATCTGCGGATGCAGGTCAGCATGCCCAGACCCAGTATATCCACCTTCATAAGACCAAGCGCGTCGATGTCGTCCTTGTCCCATTCGATGACGGTACGGTCCTCCATCGCGGCATTCTCGATGGGACAAAGTTCGTCCAGCCGCCCCTGAGTGATGACGAACCCACCGACATGCTGGCTGAGGTGGCGCGGAAAGCCGATGATTTCACCAATCAACTGCGTTGTCAGCATCATGCGTCGATCGGCCGGGTCCAGCCCTGCGTCGCGCATCCGGTCCTTGCCCGGTGCCGAGGACGACCAGCCCCAGATCTGACCGGACAATCGGGCGATCACGTCTTGCGACAAACCCATGACCTTGCCGACTTCACGAATTGCGGCCCGGCTGCGAAAGTGGATCACGGTGGCGGTCAGACCCGCGCGGTCGCGGCCATAGCGGTTATAGATCCATTGGATCACCTCCTCGCGTCGTTCGTGTTCGAAATCCACGTCGATGTCAGGCGGCTCGCCGCGTTCCTTGCTGATGAACCGCTCAAAGATCAGGGTGATCGTTTCCGGCGGCACTTCGGTGATGCCCAGCAGATAGCAGACGACCGAATTCGCGGCGGACCCGCGTCCCTGACACAGGATAGCCCTGGACCGGGCGAAGGCCACGATGTCATGCACGGTCAGGAAATAGGGCGCATACTCGACCTCGCGGATCAAGGTCAGTTCCTTTTCCACGCGGGCGATGATCTTGGGCGACGCGCCGCCAGGATAGCGCCAGTGCAGGCCGTTGCGGGTCAGCCGTTCCAGCCGGTCTTGCGCGGGCTCGCCGTTCTGCGCCTCATCGGGGTACTGGTAGCGCAACTCGTCAAGGCGAAAGGCACAGCGGCTT
>JAUSPL010000101.1 GCA_030656535.1 Gemmobacter sp. | reverse complement strand
GCCGGTCAATACCGAACATCTGGCGGCGCAGCGGCGCCAGCGGCTGCTGGCGTGGGTCATGCCGGTGATCGCCATGACACTGGCCATTGGCGCGTGGGAATTCTGGGTCTGGTTCAATGAAATTCCACCTTACGTGATCCCGGCGCCGAGCCGCATTTTTACCACTCTGATGGTCGATGGCCCCTCGCTGATGCAATCGGCCTGGTTCACGATCCGGTTGACCTTTTTCTCGCTTCTTCTGGCCATTGTCGGAGGCGTCTTTCTGGGCGGTCTCTTCGCGCTTTCACGCCCGGTAGAAATGAGTCTGTTTCCCTTCGCTGTCATCTTGCAGGTGACCCCCGTTGTCGCCATCGCCCCCCTGATCCTGATCTATGTGCACAGCACTTTTGCCGCACTGCTGATCTGCGCCTGGATCGTGGCCTTCTTTCCGATCCTGTCGAACACGGTGATTGGCCTGCGTTCGGCAGATCACAACCTGCGCGACCTCTTTACTCTTTACCGCGCGACCCCCTGGCAACGGCTGCGTTATCTGCTGGCGCCATCGGCGTTGCCCTACTTCATGGCTGCACTCAAGGTTGCGGGTGGTCTGGCGCTGATCGGGGCGGTGGTGGCGGAATTTGTCGCCGGGGCGACGGGGGCCAATACCGGGCTGGCATCGCGCATCATCGAGTCGAGCTTTCGCAACGAGATCCCGCGCATGTTCGCCGCACTGGTTCTGGTGTCGCTTCTGGGGGTTATCATCTTCCTGATGACATCGCTTGCCTCGAAACTGGCGCTGGGGCACTGGCACGAAAGCGAGATCCGCCGTGAATAGTGACCCGTTCTTTCGCTACGGAAGCGATGACGCGCTTGACATCCACCGGCAAGCGGTGATCGCCGCGCATCTCGATCCGGCAGTACGGGTCGATGCCATCACGACGCTGCCAGCTTGTTGGCTGGGTCAGGAGCCGGACCTGCCGAAAGTGGGCGCGCGCGCCAGTTCCTTGCTGATCCGCGGCCCTGACTGGCCCGACGCGCTGCAAAACCTTCGAGCCGAGCGCCGCGTCTTCCGCGCCGGTCTCGACATTTCAATATCGCTCTGAAGGAGGACCGACAATGACCGTCCCCGCTGAAACTCTCGCTGCGTTCCGCGCCGATATCGCTGCTATCAGCTGCTATGACGACCCCAAGCAGGTGGCGCTGCGCTCGCGCGATTACTTCTGGTATTCGCCGATCCTCAATGAACAGCTTGATGGGCTGTCGGGGCAGCTTGTCGTGATGCCCGAGAACGAAGCAGAGGTGATGCAGATCGCCGCTGCCATCGCCCGGCACAATATCCCGCTGACGATCCGCGGTGGCGGGACGGGGAACTACGGGCAATGCGTGCCGCTGGAAGGTGGCGTCATCCTTGATATAACGCGGCTCAACCGGATCATCGAGATCACCGAGGGGCGGGTGATCTGCGAGGCCGGCGCGCGTATCTCGCGCGTCGAGGATGCTGTGTCTGAAACTGGGCAGATGCTCAATATGTTCCCCTCGACCAAGCGCATTGCCACCATCGGCGGGTTTATCGCTGGGGGATCCGGGGGCATCGGCAGCCTGCGGCACGGCATGCTGCGCGACAGCGGCAATGTCAGCTACATCCGCGTTGTGACCGTTGAGGCCACGCCGCAGGTGATCGAGTTGCGTGGCGAGGATATCCAGAAAGTGCACCATGCCTATGGCACCAACGGCATCATCAACCGACTCGATTACGCACTGAGCCCGTCCACGGAGTGGCTGCACAGCATTGCGCTGTTCGACGGCTACGATACCGCCCTGAAATTCGCGCAGGAGGCGCAGGCATCGGGGCTGGACTGCTTCCTGATGACCCCGGTCGAGCGGCGGTTCGCGCCGTTCTACAAGCGCCTTGCGGATCACTTCCCCGCCAACCGCGACGCGGTGTTTTCGATGGTATCACCCACGGCGGCCAAGGATTTCGCGGATCGGGTCGCCGCCTGGGGCGGCACGATCAGTCTGCAAAAGACGCTGCACGAGATCGAGGCCGAGAACCTGCCTCCGGCCTGGGAATGCGGCTGGAACCATACCACGCTGCAAGCACTCAAGCATGAACCCGGCGTGTGGACCTATCTTCAGGTCGCCTATCCGCGCCCCTTCGACCCCGATCTGGTGAAGCGCCAGATGGAACGCTACGGCGAAGAGGTCTTCATGCATCACGAAATGGCGCGGATGCATGGCGAGGTGCAGATCTTTGCTTTGCCATTGGTGCGCTGGAGCAGCCGGGAACGCATCTACGAGATCATCCGAGAGATGGAAACGCTCGATGGCTGCACAATCTATGACCCGCATGTTGTCACCATCGAGGATGGCGGCATGAAGGAAATAGACACAGCCCAGATCGACTTCAAGAAACTGGCCGATCCCAAGGGCCTGATGAATCCGGGCAAGACCCGCGGATGGACCGCCGACATGGCGGCAGAATGAATACCAGCAGGAGAGGAAGGACCATAATGATGAAAATGACAATGTTCAGTGCCGTCGCCGCTATCGGCCTTGCCAGCGGGGCCTCGGCCCAGGATCAGGTGCGCATGGGCACCAACTGGCTTGCGCAAGGGGGCCATGGCGGCTTCTATCAGGCTGTCGCCGATGGCACCTATGCCGAATACGGCCTTGATGTCGAGATCGTCATGGGGGGGCCGCAGGTCAACAACCGTCCGATGCTTGCCGCCGGACGGCTAGACTTTCTGCTGGCGGGCAACCTGTTGCTGTCGTTCGACAATGTTCGCAACGAAATCCCCACCACCGTCGTTGCCGCCTTCTTCCAGCGTGACCCACAATCGCTGATTGCGCATGCCGGATCCTACGAGAACTTCGCGGATCTGGCCACTGCGCCGACAATCCTGATCAGCCGCGACGGGCAGTTCAGCTATTGGCAGTGGCTGGTTGACGAACACGGCTTCCGGGATGAAAGCCTGCGTCCCTATGGGTTCAACATTGCCCAGTTCCTTGGTGACAGCGCCATCGTCCAGCAGGCCTATGCCACCGCCGAGCCGCTTTATGCCACTGATGAGGGCGCTTCTGTCGACACCCATGTGCTTGCCGATCATGGATGGAGCACCTATTCCAGCACGATCGAGACCCGCCGCGATATGGTCGAGAACAACCCCGATCTGGTTCAGCGTTTCGTCAATGCTTCCATCATCGGCTGGTACAACTTCCTCTATGGTGACCGGACGGCCGCCTATGAGTTGATCATGCGCGACAATCCTGACCAAAGCATCGAAAAGCTTGACCGCGAGGTCGGACAGCTGATGGCGCTTGATATCATCGACAGCGGCAATGCGCTGGAGCATGGGATCGGCGCGATGAGCCTTGAGCGCGTGGCGGCGTTTCACGATCTTGCGGTGAATGCCGGGATCATCGAGTCAGGGGCGGTCGATCTTGATCTGGTCGCAACCGATACATTCGTCAACAAAAAGATCGGTATGGATCTTTTCCCGCGCTGACCGACAGAGGGCCAATGCCATGCGATTGCTGATCGTCTTCTGCCATCCCAGCCTCGACAGCTATGGCGCAGCCCTGTTTAAGCGCGTGACGCAAACGCTTGAGGTCGCGGGGCACGAAACGCGTATCCGCGACCTCTATCGTGAAGGATTCGATCCGGTTCTCTCATTGGAGGAATGGCAGGACTATCTGGCGCAACCCGAAGCGAACTATGCCCGCCAGCGCGATCACATTGCCGATCTGCAATGGGCCGAAGGCTTGGTGGTGATCTATCCCACATGGTATTATGGGCCCCCCGCAATGCTGAAAGGCTGGCTGGAAAAGGTCTGGTTGCCGGGCATTTCTTTCGAGATTCCCCGCTTCAAGGGTGACAGGCCGCGCCCGAAGCTGCGCAATATCCGGATGTTCGTGGGCATCACCACCTCGGGTTCTCCGTGGTGGTGGCTGCGGTTGATCGGCGATCCGGGGCGCAGCCTGTGGCTCCGCGGTCTGCGCCCGCTTTTTTCACGCCGATGCCGGGTGATCTGGCTGCAGTTGTACAGTATGAACAATCTTTCCGACCCCGCGCGCGCCCGCTTTCTTGACCGGGTGGAAGCGAGCATGAAAAAGATCTGAGGTATAGGATGACAGCAGAAACAGCCCGGCCCCTGGCCCGATACTCGGCCTTTCAGCGCCGGGGGGATTTCATCTTTCTTTCGGGGGTGATTGCGGTCGATCCGACCGCAGGGTTGATCATACGCGGCTTTGACGACCTGCCAAAAGGCGCCGGACGCACCATTGGCCAGACCGGCGAGTTTCCGGTCGACATGAAGGACGGGCCGATACTTGCGCAAAGCCGGTTCCGTCTGGACCGCATCCGCGCCACGATGGAGAAGGCCGGGTGCCTTATGGCCAATGTCTTCAAACTGGTGCAATACTTCCGCGATCTCGACCATTCCCCACGCTACAACACTGTGCGACGCCGGGTCTTCCCTGATACGCCGCCTGTTTCGACAGTGGTCGAGGCTTCGGCGATGATGCCCTCGCGTGATATCCTGATCGAGGTCGAAGCGACCACCTGGCTGCCGGTGCGGCCGTGAATGCGCGCCCCGATCTGGCCCTGCGCCGCGGAGAGCTGATGGAAAAGATCCGTCAGGCGGCGATCGAAGAATTTGCCGAGAACGGTTTGCGCGGTGCGTCCACGCAAGCCATCGCCCGCCGTGCCGGCATCAGCAAGACCAAGCTGCACTATTACATCGCCAGCAAGGAAGAGCTGTATCAGGAAGCACTGACGCATATCATCGGCATCTGGGCCGAGCTGTTCAACGATGTCGTCGATGACGAAGACCCACAGAGCTTTCTGCGCCGCTATATTGCCCGCAAGATCCGTCATTCGCTGGAACATCCTGAGGTGGCGCGCATGTTCACCAACGAGGTGATGCGCGGGGCCCCGATGATGCGGGAGTATTGGGACACCTCGCGGCATGCAACGCAGAAAGCGTCGGAGCGGATCGAGAGCTGGGTGGCAGACGGCCTCATCCGCCCGGTTGACCCGTTCCTGCTTCAGTTCAACATATGGGCGCTGACACAGCACTACGCGCTTCATCTGCCCGAAGTGCGCTTCATGCTCGGCGTTGACGAGGGCCAGCCGCTCGATGCCGAGCATATCATCGACGAAGTAACGGCGCTGGTTTTTCACGGGCTTCGGCCCTGAGCGGCAGCAGCTGAACGAAGGGAGAGGGACTTGTCTGGAATAGTGGTTATCGGTGCCGGGCAGGCCGGCGCGTCGCTTGTCGCCAAACTGCGCACAACGGGCTACGACGGCGCAATCACCCTTGTCGGTGACGAGCCGGTGCCGCCCTACCAGCGCCCGCCGCTGTCAAAAAGGTATCTGCTGGGCCAGATGCCGCAAGAGCGGCTATTCCTGCGCCCCGCCGCCTATTACGACAATCACGCGATAACGTTGAAGCTTGGCACTCCGGTCAGCGCGATTGACCCTATATCGCGGCATGTCCGCTTGGGCGACGATTTGCTGGCCTATGACCAGCTTGCGCTGACCACCGGCTCTGTCGCTCGCCGGTTGCCTTCACAGATCGGTGGTGCACTGCCCGGTGTCCATTGCGTGCGCACCATCCGCGATGTCGACACCATGGTGCCCGAATTTGACCATGCGCGTCGCCTTCTGATCGTCGGCGGCGGCTACATCGGGCTTGAAGCGGCAGCGGTGGCGGCAGAGCGTGGCCTTGCGGTCACGCTAGTCGAAATGGCACCGCGCATTCTGCAACGCGTCGCCTGCACAGAAACCTCGGACTACTTCCGCGCGCTGCATGTCGCTCATGGGGTGGATATTCGTGAGGGGGTGGGGCTGGTGCGGCTGCATGGCGATGATCGGGTGACGGGCGCCGAACTGACAGACGGCACCCGGCTCGACACCGATCTCGTGATCATCGGCGTCGGGATCGAACCGGAAACGCGCCTGGCACAAGCCGCCGGTATCGCCCTTGACAACGGCATCGCAACCGACACCTTCGGTGCCACGAGCATCGCCGGGATCTGGGCGGCGGGCGATTGCGCCTCATTCCCGTATCGGGGTGGGCGGCTTCGGCTGGAAAGCGTGCAGAACGCGATTGATCAGGCCGAGTGCGTGGCGGAAAACATGCTCGGGGCGGGAAAACCCTATGTGCCGCATCCCTGGTTCTGGTCTGACCAGTATGACGTGAAGCTGCAGATCGCGGGGCTGAACACGGGCTATCGCCACGTCGTTGTGCGGGGAGCAGAACAGGGGCCATGCTCGCACTGGTATTTCGGTGACAAGGGGTTGC
>JAUSPL010000391.1 GCA_030656535.1 Gemmobacter sp. | reverse complement strand
CCTCGCGACGTTCTGTACATCGATGAAATCCACCGCCTGTCCCCTGTGGTCGAAGAGGTGCTTTATCCCGCGATGGAGGACTTTGCCCTGGACCTTGTGATCGGCGAGGGACCCGCCGCGCGGACCGTGCGGATTGACCTGCAACCTTTCACTCTGGTTGGCGCCACGACCCGGTTGGGCCTTCTGACCACCCCGCTGCGCGACCGCTTTGGCATCCCGACCCGGTTGAATTTCTATACCGAGGATGAGCTGGACCTGATCGTCGCCCGTGGGGCGCGGCTGATGGGCATTCCTGCGGCGCCCGAGGGCACCCGCGAAATCGCCCGCCGCGCGCGTGGCACTCCCCGCATCGCTGGTCGTCTGTTGCGCCGGGTGATCGATTTCGTGGTGGTTGAAGGCGACGGCACCTTGTCGCGTGAAATCGCCGACCGAGCGCTGACAAGGCTGGGGGTGGACGATCTGGGGCTGGATGGGGGCGACCGCCGCTATCTGATGCTTTTGGCGGAACATTACGGAGGCGGACCGGTCGGGGTGGAAACCATCGCAGCAGCCCTGTCCGAGGCCCGCGACGCCATCGAGGAAGTGATCGAGCCCTATCTGCTGCAACAGGGTCTGCTGCAACGCACCCCGCGCGGCCGGATGCTGGGCGCGCGCGCCTGGCGGCATCTGGGGCTGGACGCACCGCGACTGCCCGGGCAGTCCGACATGTTCGGGGTCTAGTCGATGTCAGATCCGGAAGCAGGCCAGATTGCCGATCTGACGGCGCTGGTGTCGAATGTGTCCGACCTGTACGCCGCCCGCATGGATATCACCCGGGACGATCTGTGGTATTTGGCCAAGCTGTCCGAGGAATTGGGCGAGTTGACCTCGGCCTGGTTGTCGGCGCATGGCCGGGGCCGGAGTCGTGGGCTTGACCAGACTGCGCTTGCCGGGGCGGTCGAGAACGAGGCGGCAGATCTGTTCGCCTTTCTTCTGCTTTTCGCCGCGCGCGAGGGGATCGACCTTGACGGTGCATTGCGGCGCAAGTGGGGGCGTTGGACGTCCGAGACGTCATCCTCCTGACCCGATTTTAGGCGTGTCGCGCAAACCCCGGACCTGTGCCCGCGGGTAGGGCCCGTGGCGCAGATCGGTTTCGCGACCGTGCATCCCCCAAAGCGGATAGGTAGCCTGTGACGCCGCCGTACGTTGGCACAATGGCCTGTGCCCTGTTTTGATCCTTGCCCGTTGAACCGGGCTTGCAGCACTTTTTTGGTCCCAACCGCACAGAAGACCTGGGGAATCGCCCCCAGGCCGGGAAAGACGGCTATCGCGCCATCGCTTCGCGCCAATGGCGGCGACACAGGGACAGGTAGGTCTCGTTGCCACCAACCAGAACCTGTGCGCCTTCGCGAAGCGCAAGCCCATCCGGGCCAAGCCGCACCACCATTGTGGCCTTTTTTCCGCAATGGCAGATCGTGCGGACCTCGCGCATTTCATCGGCCAGCGCCAGCAAAGTGGCCGACCCCGGAAACAGCTCGCCCCGGAAATCGACACGCAAGCCATAGCACATGATCGGGACGCCCAGATCATCGACCGCCCGCGCCAGTTGCCAGACCTGGGCGGGCGTCAAGAACTGAGCCTCGTCCAGAAACACGCAGTCGCAAGGGCCAGATGTCATGCGGTCGGCCATCCGCGCGAACATGTCGTCATCGGTGGCAAAGGTGTCTGCGGGCTCACCTATGCCGATCCGGCTTGCGATGCGGCCTTGCCCTGCGCGCGTATCCAGCTGCGCGGTCATCAGATAGGGCACCATGCCGCGTTCACGGTAGTTATGCGCAGCCTGCAGCAGCAGCGTGGACTTGCCCGCGTTCATGGTGGAAAAGTGGAAATACAGCTTGGCCATAGGCGGGTGTTAGCGCGGGTATCCCTGAGGAGCAAGCGGGTCAGGACCCGTATTCCTGCGGTGGCGCAGATCGGCCAGATCCGCGGTCGGGTGGCGGCGG
The DNA here is from genome assembly GCA_030656535.1 of Gemmobacter sp. Taxonomy (GTDB): domain Bacteria; phylum Pseudomonadota; class Alphaproteobacteria; order Rhodobacterales; family Rhodobacteraceae; genus JAUSPL01. The sequence continues at coordinate 977 of JAUSPL010000391.1, read as the reverse complement.
TCGGAATGTCGGAGCTGGTCAAGGGGACCCGCACGCGAAGGTCTTGATGGATTGATGGGTCCGCCGCGCGACAACCGATTGCCCGGTGCCGCCCCTCATATGAAATGACGCGGCGGACCCCCACCCACGCCAACACTGGGGACGCTGGCGAACTTGCTACGGTTCCGGTTTCCCGGAGCTGGAATATGCATGACATCAAGTTGCGATCCGATTAATGGGAAATCATGGGTTGTTTTCCCCGCCAACGAGATACGGATCGTCTGGAGGTCTTTGATGTCAGCTGCAAGTTACCTGAAGAAGCACACCGAGGCGCTGGTCAAGGATGTGGGACTCGAGGTCGCCTGTACGCTGACCGGCAAATCCAAGGCGACGTTGGGCCGGTACTATTCCGACAGCGGGGAACACGAGGACCGCTTCATGCCGGTGGATGTGGTGGCCGCTCTGGAATCGGCCGCGCAGTTCCCTCATGTGACATCGGCGCTGGCGGATTTGCGCGGGATCACGCTGTCCTATGATCTGGACCGCAACAACACACAGCATTCGGGCGGGGTGAATTCGGACGTCGTGGCCCTGTCGCAGCGGTTTGCGATTCTTATGGGGGAATACCATGTCGCGATAGGCGACGGCGTCATCAGCGTCAACGAAGCCAAGCGGCTGCTGCGCGAAACACTGGTGATCCAGCAAGTCTTGCTGGAAATGAAGCTGAGCCTGGAACAAGAAACGTCAGGCATCTGAACTGCGCCCCGGCTCTGAGGTTCAGGTGCTGGGTCGTGTTAGGAAGGGGCTGTATTCGGGACTGTCTGACCGGATCCGCGCCTGGTTGTTGCTCCGGGCAAGGCTGCAATTCAGGTGGCCTGCGCGCCCTCACGGGCCGATGTTTCGCGGGCGCGGCCCAAGGGCCAGAACCCCCTGCCCAGAATTGCACAAGGTACCGCAAGAAAAAAGGCCACAGCCCCGGGGGGCTGTGGCCTGAAATG
>JAUSPL010000383.1 GCA_030656535.1 Gemmobacter sp. | reverse complement strand
GGGTGTTCGCGCTAGGGTTTGCGCCCGTGGCGACGCGCTGGGGTTGGAAACGGGTCTTTCTCGCCTGCTACGGGACCCGGAAAGTGGTGACGGCGGTGCTTCTGCTGTTGCCTTGGGTGTTGACCACAGTCGGGCAGGACGCGGGTCTGATCTTTCTCCTTGGCATCATCATTGTCTTCGCCCTGCTACGGGCGTTGGCCGAGACGGCGTATTACCCGTGGTCGCAGGAGTTCATTCCAAACCGCATGCGGGGCAAGATCGCCGGCATCAACACGATGCTGGGCGCGCTGGCCTCCGGCTTGGCGCTGGGGATTGCCGGGTGGGTCATCGGCCACGGTACCGGCTTGCCGCGCTTCCTGGTACTGATCGCGGTCGGTTGCGTCCTGGGACTGATAGGGGTCATGCTGATGGGCAAAGTGCCGGGCGGAGCGCCGCGGCTTGATCCGGTGGTCGCCGGTATGCATTGGGCGAACATGGTGCAGACGCTGCGGGACAGGAACTTCGTCGCCTGGCTGGGCGGCAGCGGGTGCGTGACGGTCGGCACCCTGTTGTTCACAAGTTTCCTGCCGCTCTATGTCAAAGAGCGGATGGGCGTTGCGTCGGGCGCCGTCGTGGTGTTGGATGTTATGGTGATGGCGGGCGGGGCGCTGGCTGGCCTGCTCCTGGGATGGGCGGCTGACCGCGTCGGCAGTCGGCCTGTGTTGATGCCCGCCGCGGCGATGACCCTGCTGGTCCCGCTCGGATGGCTGCTGCTCCCGCGGCAGACTCCCCACGTGGTGGCCTGGTGCGCCGTGCTGTACTTCCTGAATGGCATGGCCGCCGGTGGTGTCGCCATCGCCTCCGGTCGGCTGCTCTTCAACAATGTGATTCCGCGGGAGCAAAGCACAGCGTACACGGCGATTTACTATGCCTGGCTGGGCATTACCGGCGGCCTCGCGCCGCTGCTGGCAGGCGCGCTGTTGACAACCTGTGGCGACTGGCAAACCCGCGTTGGCATCGTGGTGGTGGACGGCCACGGCCTGCTCTTTATGGGCGCCTTCCTGTTGCTGGCGGCGGGCTGGTGGATGTATGGCCGGGTCAGGCCCGACGACCGCCACACGACGCGGACCGTGCTGAAACAATTGCTGGAGCCCGCACTGCAGGGCAGACTGCTTCAGATTTGGAGGTGAGAACATGACCACTGCATTGAACATTGGCAATCGCCGGGAATTGTTCGTGGATCGTTGGCTCGTCGAGCGGATGGAGAATGTCTCGCTGCGACTGCACGAGCCGGTCTCGGGCGGGGTGGCGATCAGGCTGGACAAACCATGGGAAGGCACGGCCAATTTCGGCTTCAGCGTTTTCCCGCACGGCGGTCGGTTCTTGATGTATTATCGCGCCATGACGGTCGAGCAGGGCGACAATGGCGTCCTGTGCGTCGCCACCAGCGACGATGGCGTCACTTGGACCAAGCCGGCGCTCGGCTTGGTTGAGCGCGCCGGGCGGCGGGACACCAATGTCACCGCTTGTCCGTTCGGGGCAATTCCGTGGCTCGATACCCGTCCCGGCGTTCCCGGGAACGAGCGGATCAAGGTGATCACCAGCGAGCCGCTCAGCGGTGAGAAGCACACGGCCCACGCCGATCCGGCGGGACCGAAGCGCCTGGGCTTCTGGGTCTCGGCGGACGGGTTCACCTTCCGCAAGCTCGACCCGCAGCCGGAATTTGTCAGCAACCTGCGCAACTGCTTCGACGGTGGCAATACGATGTTCTGGAGCGAGGCCGAGCAGCAATACGTGCTCTATTACCGTTTTTGTGACATCTATGAAGGTAAGAAGGGCATCTACAGGCGGACGATCGCCCGGACAACCTCGAAGGACTTGCTGCACTGGACCGAGTCTGTGCCGATGAGCTACGGCGACACGCCGCGCGAGCAGTTCTACACCAACAACACCGAGCCGTACTTCCGCGCCCCGCATCTCTACATAGCCCCGGCCGCCCGCTTTATGGAGGGCCGCCGCGTGGTGACCGATGCACAGGTCGAGGCCATGGCCCTGAAAACCTGCCGAGGCGTCTACGGCAATGACTGCTCCGATACCGTGCTGCTGACGAAGTTAATCAAGGCAAAGGCGCCGGGATGGAGGTGCAACGACTGCTCCGATGCCGTGCTGCTGACCAGCCGCGCGGGTTCGATGCAGTACGACCGCACCTTCATGGAAGCGTTCATCCGTCCCGGGCTTGGGGCGTCGAACTGGGTCTCGCGCACGAATTATCCGCTAACCGGTATTCTGCCTTGCGGTCCCGACCAGATGATGCTCTTTGTGTCCCGCCATTACATACAGGAGAGTTGGCACATCGAGCGTCTGCTGCTGCGCACCGACGGCTTCGCCTCGGTCACCGCGCCGTGGGCCGGCGGCGAAATGCTCACCAAGTCGTTCATGTTCACGGGCAACCAGTTGGAGATCAACTACCGTACCAGCGCCCCCGGGTTTGTGCGGGTGGAGATCCAGAATGCCGCCGGCAAGCCGATCCCCGGCTATACCCTCGACGATTGCCCGGAGATCATCGGTGACGAGATCGAGCGTATCGTCGTGTGGAAACAGGGGGCCGACGTGAGCAAGCTGGCCGGCCAGCCGGTGCGCCTGCGGTTTGTGATGAAGGATGCGGATCTTTTTGCCTTGCAGTTCCGCAGCCAGAATGGAGCCTGAATCCAGACCTCCTGACATAGGG
>JAUSPL010000382.1 GCA_030656535.1 Gemmobacter sp. | reverse complement strand
CGGCGATCCCAGCGTATCAGATCTGCTATGGTCCGGATGCCCGCCTGTTCCAGCGCGGCCTGAGTGGCGACCCCGACACCCCAGATGATCCGCACCGGCTTTGAGTTCAGAAACCGCTCGGTTTCCGCGCGGCCAATCACGGAAAAGCCGCGCGGTTTATCAAGATCGGACGCGATCTTGGCAAGGAACTTGTTGTGCGACAGCCCGATCGACGCGGTTACGCCAACCTCGGCTTCAATACGTCGAACCAGACGGGCAAGGGTAACGGCTGGCGGCGCCCCGTGCAGGCGGTCTGTTCCCGTCAGATCCAGAAACGCCTCGTCCAGCGACAGTGGCTCGACCGCTGGGGTCAGCGCTTCGAACATGGCGCGGATATGGGCCGACGCTTCCGCATAGGCCCGCATCCTTGGCGGCACGACAACGGCCTGTGGGCACCGCTTCAGCGCCTCGAACATCGGCATTGCAGACCGAACCCCGGATATTCGTGCGATGTAGCAACACGTCGACACAACGCCCCGCGTACCGCCACCGACGATCACGGCCTGATCGCGCAGGGCGGGATTGTCGCGCTTTTCAACGGACGCATAGAATGCATCACAGTCCACATGCGCGATCGAAAGCCGGGCAAGTTCGGGGTGGTCCAGCACACGCGGGGACCGGCAGGCGGGACAGCGCGCGCCAGATGAAAACTCGGTAAGGCAGTCGCGGCACAAGGCGGGCATGATATACTCAGTATGCCCTGCGCGGCAGTGGGGTGTCCACTCGTGTGACCACCGCAGGAACTGATGTTTTTGCGCGGCCAACCAAATATCTGGCAAACAGCTTGGCTTGTCGATGCATACGGACTCTGCCCTTGGTACCGCACAGCGATGGCGCTGACGCGCGACTGTAGGTCGGCCAATACTGTGCCACAGCGCCCAGTTGAACCGAAGCCCCAATACCTGCTCAAACAGGTCAAGGCCTCACGCGCCAGACCTATGTCGTCTGATGTCATCATACATGAGGCTTGCATGAGCGATGTCATCAGGCAGCTTGGTTGCCCTCGGTTCACCGCACCTCCTGCAAAGCACGGGCGGACAATGCCGACGGTGAATATCTCGCAGTTTGGTCATGGCTTGATGGGGCCGCCAATCCGCTATTTCCAGCGGATAAAAAGACCCGACACACGCTGCCCAATGCTGCGTTGGGTGGCCGCACGGCTGGCACTGGTAAATGTCTCAGCCAAGAGCGCCATAACCCAAAGCCACTCGGTCAACACCACGCCTGGGGACGGCAGGCCCCGTGCTGACCACGACTCCGTGGTTGCATGTGTACACCCGCTCCAGCCTTCGATTTCATCCAGATGGCGCATCGCGAAACGGCAGGCGCTTTCCATTCCCTTGAGCCCCCGAACCAGCCGTTCATCTGGTACGTCAGCGGCGCGCAGCCCCATGCCCGCCGATGACCTGCGGCGCAAAGATTACGCCCCTCCCCGCGCTTGCAGCGAAGGAATGCACCCAGCGATTGGTTGACGCAACTTCACCCCAGTCCACACTTTACCGCCTAAAGGCTCAGACCGGGACCTCGATCATCCGATCCTGGCGTAGCGATGGCTCTCCGGACCACCGATACACGGTCGGTCGGCGCGGGTAGTCAAGACAGGCGGCCTGTGGCGTCTCAATCCTCGGATCACCTTTCATCTTGTAGTGACCCACCAGAACAGGCGGGTTTTCGGGACCATAGAATTCGACTGCATGTGCGGCCTCGACGTCACAGTCCGGCAACTCTGCAGGGTTGGGCACCGACAGCGACGCAGCTCGCCAGGTCGGGGCATCCGCCCGCCACCATGCGATGCGGACATCGGTCCTGACATGACCACCAGCGTCGGTAAAGGTGACGCCGGGCGGAAGCGGGATCTCGGGACCGGAAAGCAGCATGTTGACCGCCCAGGCGAAGTCAGTCTGTTTCCCTGCAACCTCCTTTAGGTCAGCCTCTTTCAAACGACCATCCGGACGTCGTTCGGCAATCATTTTGATGGCCGATGGGTTCCAACAGGCATGGACAAGTCGCAAACCACCAAGGTCGAGCCAGAGCGGCAGGGTGAGAAACCAAGCGGTCCAGTCGCGGGCGGTTGCGGTCCCGATCCCAAACCGATCGCAAAAGCTGCGATGCTGCTTGAGGTTCTTGGCGTCGCGCGCGCGAAGCGGTTGGCCATCATCATCGCAACGGTGGAAGAGAATGGCATTCAGTTCGTGATTACCCATGACGGCCACCGCCAAGCCATCGTCGCACGCACGTCGCACGCGTTCGAGCACGGCCGCGTCATCAGGGTCGTTCACCGCTGAACCGGCATCAATGAAATCGCCGAGAAATGCGATCCTGTCATGCGTGCCGGCCAATCGGAGACTCCGATTGAGGCGACCGGCATCGGCATGGATATCGGGAATGATCGTGCAGTTGGTCAAAGGCATGCTCGCAGTGGTTTGGCTGAACGGGCTGAGACCCTCGAAGTCACCATCAAGCAGCAGCCGCGTAAGCTTCAAGACCCTGACCAGTCCGGCCACTTCGCCACAACAATATCAAGGCAAGTAGCCGGATCGCCCTCCACTTGGCTTGATCGAGAGAAAGCAATGCAGCCTTCGCGACCGACCCAAAGTTGCCATTCGCTTGACGCGTGTTGCTGCAGAGCAGCTTCCCCGGGGCGGACGTCGGCGAACCACATCTGACTGAGGTGGGCATCACCAAGCTACCCAAGTCCGTTTTTGTGGCTGGCCCCGTGATTTACGCAGCACTCTTCCATTTTAGCGGGGTAACGTAGACGATATTATCACCGAAGCTGACCATCACATCGCCGTCCTGAATATTGATCTGGAGTTTCATCGCTCGGCTTGCCAATCTTGCCAGTTCGCTTGTGTCTTGCTCTGAAAAACTTACCACTTGAAGGTTTTCAAAACGGGTGGTGCTGTTCTTGATCTTGTCCCACCACATCTCGGCCGTCCTGCCGCCGTAAGG
>JAUSPL010000381.1 GCA_030656535.1 Gemmobacter sp. | reverse complement strand
ATTTGACGGCTCCGCGCCCGACGCGCTTGCCACCCCCGAAACCGACGACTATCAAATCCGAGGACTCTCGTTATGAACGAGGGACGACCGGGGGGCAGGTCAACCGTTATGTCAGCCGCATTATTCGGTTGGCATGGCTGTCGCCGCCGGTGCTGGAGCGGCTTGTCCTGCAGCGCGAACCCACGGTGCTGACGCTCAAGGACCTGTGCGCGGTGGCCGAATTGGCATGGGCCGATCAGCCCGGGCGGGTGTTTGACTGACTGCCTAGTTAAAGCTGGCCTGAAAGCTGGTCGCTGTCAGCGACACATGGGCGTTCAGCGGCGGGCGCAGTTCAAACGCCTTCGGCTCGCGCGAAAAGTTCCATAGACGCATCAGGCACCAGTCGACGCGCCGTTCCTCGGCCACGGCCAGCTCATTGCGGGAAATGTGAAAGGGCGTTCGCTCCCAGCCATTCGTCGTCTTCACCTCGATCAGGCGGGGCCGACCGTCCGGCGCAAAGCTCTCGATGTCGTAGCCCGCGCCGTCGCCATCCTCTTCCGACACCCAGCGAACCTTGCGGGCCAGATCGCTGCGCCCGGCATCGGCCAGCCCAGAATTTTCATGTGCCAGCGCCCGTTCCTCCCCAGCCCGGCCAAGGGCGCGGTTGCGGGCATCCCGCTCGGCCACATCGAACTTTCGGGCGATGTGCAGCATCTGGTCCAGCTCGGCAGGTGGGGGCTGGTTCGAAAGCGTTGGTGGCTGTCCGATCCACAGCCGGGCCATGTCGGCCATACCCGTCGCTTTGCGTGCGCCTGGCGTCCGGTCCAACCAGGCCGGATTGAGCGCGAGCCAGCGCGCCACTGCATCGACCAGGGTCATCTGCAAGTTGACGGCAGGCTTGTAGCCGGGGATCCATGCTTCACCGAGGCCCTGCAGTGCCGCACTGATGTTCTGGTGCTTGAATTCGATGGAACTGCGGTTGCGGTCGATGCGGGCCTGAAGTTCGCGATTGTGCTCGGCCTTGTTGTATGGCTTGCCCGCGACATCCGCAGCCAACATCGCGAAGTAATCCGCAACGATCAGGTCGTTCTCTGCATCTATCCATGGCCCGTTCGGCATTGCGCCAGGCTAGCCGCGGGAAAAGCGTTTGTCATCAGCGGCATCGGCCGAAATGCAATGGAAACTGTCCTCGCCGATCCGCCCGTTTACGCGGGCATCCCACCCGACATGCCTACCGTGCATCTTGGCTATGACCCCAACGGCGTCGTTCGGAACGCATCGCAGGGTATTGGCGGTGCCGCACGTCAGGCTATTGTAAATGCAGGGGAAAAACTAACGAACTTGAATGGGGGAGGTTCGCTCGACCTGAGCCGGAGGCGCATTCAGAGCCCGAAACGGACCTGGCGCGCGGTCTCGGAGGTTCGGACGGTTCCCGCAAACCCCTTTGATAACACGGGAAATTCCGCGCCCCGCATGGGAGTGTCAGTGGTTCGCAAGGGGGATGATGGCGGACAGAGAGGGATTCGAACCCTCGAGACGGTTCCCCGCCTACACACTTTCCAGGCGTGCGCCTTCGACCACTCGGCCACCTGTCCGTGGCGCGGTCATAGCGTGTCGACGCGGGTATTTGCAAGGGGGGACGTGTTGGTGCGGTGCCAATGCCATAATCTCGTGGCGATGGCGGTCTGATATGACATCAGCCCAGTCGATCTGTGGCTGATCGGGACAAGGTCTGCCCCGCGCGGGGAAACGAATCTTTGGCTGCGCCAGACTGGACACAGCAACATATCGGTCACCTTTGACATATCGGTCACCTTTTCCAGGAAGTTCGCGCCCGGCCGCAGAACCATCGTGTCCGGCCTTGCGTCAACCGGGGTCGAGGCAGTGTCAAAGCTTGTCGAGAGCGGGCTTGGCTTGCCGACGGGTGCGCTTCGAACCTGATGCGCAAATGCGTGAACCTGCAAGATCTGGTGCGGAGGCTCTGCGTGCTTGCTGGGAAGGGACGGTCACCTGACCCCAATGTTGGCCGATGGAAGACAAGCAGCAGGCGATAGCGGATCAGCGCCTCGATCCCTACAATGGAACGGGCCGCTGATCGGCTATCGCCTCCATGGTGATGTAGGACGTCACCGCGTCCAGTTCGATCTTTTCGATCAGACGTTGATAGACGCGGTCATAGGCGTTCATATCTTCGGCCATGATCTTCATCATGTAATCATAATCCCCTGCGATTCGGTAAAAATCGATGACGTTGGGGATCGACAACACATGACGGCGAAAGACGCCCAGCCACTCGCTTGAATGGTGCCGGGTGCGCACCATGACAAACACCGTCAGCCCCAGACCCACGCGTGCCGGATTGACCTTGACGGTACGGCCTTCGATCAGCCCAGCGGCCTCGATCGCCTTGAGCCTGCGCCAACACGCATTTTGCGACAATCCCACCTTTTCGGCAAGATCGCGCTGGGACAGCGTGGCATCCAATTGCAGTGCGCGCAGGATCTCTCGATCCATGTGATCCATATTTTGGTATTTCATGTGGTCATTTGACCCAATTCTAGGATCAGATCAATCTCAATAGAGATTGTTTGCGCGATTCCTTGCAAGGTATCCTTGGGTACAGCACAACGCCAAGGATGTCCCATGCCGACCACACAGCCCCAGACTGCGCTTGACCGCTTTGCCCGTAGCCTTGCGGTTTCGGATCCGCTTGCGGCGCTGCGCGGTGGGCTGATCGGGGATGGGGTGCCGGTGCCCGGTCCGTTCGGGGATCATCCGCTGCTTTATGCGGATTACGTTGCTTCGGGGCGGGCGCTCCGTCAGGTCGAGACGTTCGTGATGGAAGAGGTCCTGCCCTACTATGCCAACAGCCACACAGAGGCATCGTTTTGCGGGTCTGCGATGACGCGCATGCGCCGCGGAGCCCGGGCGATCATTGCGCAGCATACAGGCGCAACGTCAGACCACGCCGTGATCTTTGCCGGGGCGGGTGCGACCGCAGGGCTGAACCGGCTGGTGCATCTTTTAGGTATCCCGGCTGCGGTGCAACGGGGCGAACGGCCCGTGGTGTTCATCGGACCTTACGAGCATCACTCGAATATCCTGCCTTGGCGTGAAAGCGGCGCAGAGGTGATCGAAATAGACGAAGCCGGGTCGGGTGGACCGGACCTGGAACATCTGGCCGACGCGCTGCGGGCGACAGCCGACCGTGGCCTGAGGATCGGCGCATTCTCTGCAGCATCGAACGTCACGGGAATCATCACCGACACGGATGCCGTCACCCGACTGCTGAGGTCGCACAATGTGCTGTCGGTCTGGGATTATGCCGGAGGCGGGCCCTATTTGCCCATCGACATGCGCGGCGGGACAGACTGCGCCAAGGACGCGGTCGTGCTGTCGGCACACAAGTTTCTGGGCGGGCCCGGGGCATCTGGGGTGCTGATCTTGCGCCGCGCGGCGGTCGACCGCGTCACGCCCGTCTTGCCGGGTGGGGGCACCGTGCGGTTCGTGTCCCCGACATCGCACGACTATGCCACCGACATCATCCCGCGCGAGGAATCGGGCACCCCGAACGTGATCGGCGACATCAGGGTCGCATTGGCCTTCCTGGTCAAAGCCGCAATCGGACAGGCCACCATGGACGCCCGCCACGACCAGTTGAACACCCGCGCGCTGGCCGTCTGGCAGCGCAATCCGCAGCTTCAGATCCTGGGTCTTGACCGGGGGGCACGGTTGCCGGTGTTTTCATTCCGCGTGCGAGATCCGCAAGGGAACGGGTACATTCACCAGCAGTTGTTCACCCGGATGCTCAGTGACTGTTATGGAATTCAGGCGCGCGGCGGCTGTGCCTGTGCCGGACCCTATGCGCACCGCTTGCTGGGCATCGGGTCCGACCTGTCCGACACCCTGCGGCGCTCGATCCTGTCAGGCAATGAGGGTGACAAGCCCGGCTGGACCCGGCTGAACTTCAGCGTTCTTCTGGACGACACAAAGGCGGACCGCCTTATCCAGGCCGTCGATGAACTGGCCCGCAATCCATGCCAGAAAGCGGCGCTCTATGACGTTGATCAGGCGTCCGCGCGCTACAGCGCCCGCCCGGACGCCAGCGCGGCGTAGCGCGGATAAGCCAGCCCCCGCTTCGTATCGGCGCACGCGCAGCGCCGGGTCTGTATCCCCGCCGGTGAACTTCCGAAGGGCGTAGGGCATGACAATGTGACATTGTTCGCACGCGACGCACGCGTATGGAACGCCCGTTCCTGCAATTGGCCCCGGTCGCGAACGGTGTCTTTTCGCTGCGCGCCCCGTTGCTTCGGACACTCCTGCCGCTTAGGCTGCGCGCAAATCCACGGGAGGCTTCCATGACCAAGACCTACGGCTTTGACACGTTGCAAGTACATGCCGGTGCGCGGCCCGATCCGGCCACAGGCGCCCGGCAGGTGCCGATTTATCAGACCACGGCTTATGTGTTCCGCGACGCAGACCACGCAGCGGCGTTGTTCAACCTGTCCGAGGTGGGATATATTTATTCGCGCCTGACCAACCCGACGGTGTCCGCGCTGGCAGAACGCATCGCAACGCTTGAAGGCGGCGTCGGCGCGGTGTGTTGCTCGTCCGGTCACGCAGCCCAACTTATGGCGCTGTTCCCGCTGATGCAGCCGGGATGCAATGTGATCGCCTCGACCCGTCTGTATGGCGGAACGGTGCAGCAGTTTTCCAACACGATCCGCAAATTCGGTTGGTCGGCCAAGTTCGTCGACTTTGACGATCTGGCTGCGTTGGAAGCTGCGGTGGATGACAACACGCGGGCAATCTTTTGCGAATCCATCGCCAACCCCGGCGGCTACATCACCGATATCCCGGCAGTGGCCAAGATCGCCGACAAGGTCGGCCTGCCGCTGATCGTCGACAACACCAGTGCGACACCCTATCTGTGCCGCCCGATTGAAATGGGGGCCACGCTGGTTGTCCATTCAACCACCAAATACCTGACCGGCAACGGCACCGTGACCGGCGGCGCGGTGGTAGACAGCGGCAAGTTCGACTGGTCCGCCAGCGACAAGTTCCC
>JAUSPL010000374.1 GCA_030656535.1 Gemmobacter sp. | reverse complement strand
TACTACGCCGAGCGCAAGATACTGAAGGCGTTGCCCAAAATGGCGCGCGGCGCACAGTCCCAAGACCTGCGTGCGGCCTTTGAAAAGCACCGTGACGAAACCGAAGTGCACGTCGAGCGCCTGCAACAAGTGTTTGAACTGCTGGGCAAACGCGCCATGGGAAAAACCTGTGCCGCCATTGAAGGTATCATCGAGGAAGGCGAGGAGATCCTTGACGAATTCAAGGGGACTGCAGCCTTGGACGCGGGGTTGCTTGCTGCGGCTCAGGCGGTCGAGCATTATGAAATCGCGCGCTATGGGACACTGAAGGCTTGGGCGGACCAGCTTGGGATGAAGGACGCCTCAAAGCTTCTGGCTCAGACACTGGCCGAGGAATCCTCGACCGATGACGCCCTGACCAAGCTGGCCACCACCAAGATCAACGTACAGGCAACCGAAGCGGCTTGAGCGGCTGACATCCAGACCACCTGAACAATACTGCTGCGCCCTGATCGTCAAGATCAGGGCGCAGTGCTGTTTCCTGTATGTGGTTCAGCGGGACGAATGTGCAAAACCGGCGCACGGTGTCATCGTGTGCCTGGCTGTAGAACCCGGACCGCTCAACGGTGATCTGCTGGTACGGTGTCTTGCACAAAACCTGATCTTACCTGGATCCTTCATTAGAATGGCCCCGCGCCCATTTCAGGGTGCGGGGCCATGTATTTTGATCTGTCGTGGCGTCAGAACATCAAAGCGATGATGAGCACGACAATCAAAGGCGCTCCGAGGAGCCAGGCGATGATGGCTGGCATGTTGGTGATCCTTTCAGATGTGTACGGTGCGTGACTGAATGATCAGCGCCCAAAGGTTCGAAAGCTGATATTGTTGTCGCGATGTTGGCCGCCTGTGCTAGCCGCAAAGTAAGCCGCTGCAGCACCGACAAGCAGTGTCGCTGCCAGAACAAACGCGCCAATAGCCCCGGCGATCCGGGCCTGATCTGCGGTATCGACAGCTTGTGCCCAAGCGGTCTGCGCTTCGGTGATCGCGGTATCGATCTGGGTGCGGGCGGCCTCGGGGGTGGCATCGGTTGACGATGCGACGACAGTCGCCAGATAGGCGCGGTCGGCCTCGGTGACTTCACCCTGGCTCAGGCTGCGACTTAGCACTGACGCGATTTCACCGCGAACAGCGGGGTCATTGGCTACAGTCCCAGAGCCGGACCGCAGGGCCAATCCTGCATAGTAGTCCAGCGGGCCTTCCATCGTCTCGGCGATGGTTGTCGCGGCGCTTCCCGCGCCTGACGCAGCGGTGCCAATGACGTTCGTCACTCCACTTGCTGCCAAAACGGTGGCGAATACAGCCCCCACCGCCCAGACCACGATCCCGTGTGCGCCATCCCGGGTTTCCACTTCGTCTTCGGTTGCATCACCGATGCGACGACGCATCCGCCCGGTCAAATAGGCCCCGGCCGAAAAGCTGGAGATCGCGGTCCACACAAACCAGACACCTGCGGCAATGGTAAACCAGCGCAGCGAAATCCCTTCGCGCGGTTGGGGCGACACGATCGACAACCCGATGGCGGCGCCGAATGTTGTCAGAACAAGAAAAAGCCCATAAGCAAGAATAGCGCCGGCGAAAATCGCTGGCCAATCGACATACGACCCTCCGTTCGGCGGCAGGGCGACAGGCGCGGGTGCGCGCGGAATGTCAGACGGCATAGTCATGAAAGTGTCCTTTCGTTGCAAGATCGCCCGCGCGGGCATTTGTCGTGCGGATGACGATCAACCCAGACCGACGAACGACAGGACGGCCAGTACGACGACGACCAAGCCGACGAGATAGATGATGCTGTGCATGGTTCGGTTTTCCTTTGTGCAGATCAAGACAACAGCGCGAATGGGACCAGGCATCACATCTGCGCTATCACTGCGGACCAAACCCGCGAAACGGACTATGGTTCCCACGGTCGTCAATCTCAGTGGACTGTCGGGACTCGGAAGGCGTGTCGCGTGGCCGAAAATCGGATCAGCATCCCGAGTCGGGGGTAGGGCTGTACCCTTCGGCTTCAGGCTCTTTGGGCAAGCCGGGCCGCTCTGTTAAGGCAAAGCCGAGCGCTTTGTTGTTTCAGCGACAAAGCCCATTCCTGTGCGCGCGTTCATGGGCGACCTGCAGTTTGACTGCGGTGCGGGCAGTGCTTCAGAAAAGAGGCCACGTTTGAAACGTGGCCTCTTTCTTGGGATGACGATTGATATCAACCGTAATAGTTCGGCATTGATTTCAGTCGGTCCTTGGTGGTGTCCATGTGGATGCGCACGTCAGGCCCGTTGGTTTCACGCAGCACCGTCAAGTCGCTGAAGGGGATCACGACAGAGTGTGCGCCAAGACCAAGAAAGCCACCAACGTCGATCACGGCATCGGTAATTCTGCCGTCCGTGCCAACGATGAGCGAGCTGACCGAGCCGATGGTTTCATCATCACGGCCGTAAATGGTTGCCCGCTCCAGATCAGCGGTGGTCAGATCATGGATTTCGGCCGTGGCATACCCTTCGCGGACGAAGCCGTAAGCACCGCCAGCGGCAACACCGAGGGGGAAGTTTGTGGGATGTGTCATGTTAACTCCTTGCTTTCGCAGAATTTGAAAATTTTGACAGGTGGACCCTGCCAAGCGACTGCCCACATCCGTTCCTGGTGATGCGTCGCAAGTCTGTGCGGCCCAAAATCAGTTGAGAATTTTGCCGTTTCGACCTGCGGCCAAGACGCTGTGGGCCACAGTGACTCAACGCGCGAACTCACAAGATGTTCCATCAATACAGAACTGCGCCTGAACAGGGATCGCGCTGCGGGCGCGCGGATCTGGCCTTGCAAAGTGCACGGTGCTGTATCGGGCAAGCGGCCTGGGTCGCTAAGTCGTGTCGTCGACTGCAAAATCGCAAGCACCGCCTTTGCCATGCCAAGCTTTCGGTTGCCGAGAGCAAGTTGTTCGACGATGGGCGTTGCGCGTGCCCTTCTGATGTTTGGCTGTGATCAGATTTCGCCACCCGCTCGCAGCTTTATCAAAAGGTGGCCGTGACTGGATGCAAGAAGGTCGCAAGGGTTGGGCCGAAGTGTCGACCCAACCCAATCTGACCTTGTGCTGGCAGGGACCGCTAGCCGATCGCCGCCAGATCCGGGACGGCGTCCAACAGGACTTTGGTATAGTCGGCCTGTGGATTGTCAAAAATCGCATCGACAGGCCCGGTTTCGACCAAAATGCCGTTGTGCAAGACGCCAACCTCGCTCGCCATCTGGCGGATCACGGCCAGGTTGTGGCTGATAAGCAGATAGGTCAGGCCGAATTCCTGCTGAAGCTCGCTCATGAGGTCCAGCACCTGCGCCTGCACCGATACGTCCAGCGCCGAGGTTGGTTCGTCGCAGACGATGAACTCGGGTTGGCTGGACAGTGCGCGTGCAATCGCGATGCGCTGACGCTGACCTCCGGAAAACTCATGCGGGAACTTTCGCATGACGATCGGGTCCAGCCGCACCTTGCGCAAAAGGTCTGCAACACGGTCTTCGATCTCACCGGCATTCGAGGCAAGCCCCAGCACCCGAATCGGCTCGGCGATGATGTTCCCGACTCTCCAGCGCGGGTTCAGACTG
>JAUSPL010000369.1 GCA_030656535.1 Gemmobacter sp. | reverse complement strand
GGTGCGCGCGTTTCTGGGCGCGCGGCCTGTCGAATGGGTGCTGGCCAACATGCCGGTAGATGCGCGCTGGTGCCTGATCCACTGCACGCAGACGGAACGCGCCGAAACACTGGCCCTTGCTGCCTCGGGCGCGGTGGTGGGATTGTGCCCGATCACCGAAAGCTCTTTGGGGGACGGTATTTTCGACGGAGTTGCCTTTGCCGGTGCCGGCGGGGTCTGGGGCGTGGGGTCCGACAGCAACATCCGCATCGCACTGGCCGAGGAACTGCGGACGCTGGACTACTCGCAACGCCTGCGCGATGGGTCCCGCGCCGCGATGGCGACATCGGATCTGTCCACCGGGCGGGTCTTGCTGCAATCCGCCGCGACAGGCGGCGCGCAGGCCGCAGGGCGCGACAGCGGGGCGATTGCCGTCGGGCGATTGGCTGATCTGGTGGCCTTGGGGACTGCGGACCCGGACATGCAGGGGCGGATCGGGGATACCGCTTTGGACACCTGGATTTTTGCGCGCGATGATCGGTTGGTCCGCGATGTGTGGTCCGCCGGACGCCATCTGGTCCAGGACGGACACCACCCCGCCCGCGCCGCCCTGGCCAGCGATTATGCCGCCGCGCTGGCGCGGTTGCGGTCCTAGCGCCATGACAACAACGACATGGCAATGGGTCGAGGCCGAGGCGTTGCGCCGCATCCGCGCGCGCGATTGGGCACCCGGCGACCGCATCCCGGACGAGGCCGACCTTGCGCAGGAATTCGGATGTTCCCGTGCCACCGTAAACCGCGCGCTGCAAGAACTGGCCCATGCAGGCTGGCTGGAACGCAAGCGCAAGGCGGGCACACGTGTCGCACTGATCCCCGTCCGCAAGGCGACCTTTGAAATCGCGATCATCCGCCGCGATATCGAAAGCCAGGGCAAACGCCCCGGCTATCGCTTGCTGCACAAGACCACCTTGCTGCCCCCCGCCGCCATACGCGACAGCCTCAGGCTGGACGATGGAACCGAACTGATTCACCTGACCGCCCTGCACCTGGCGGACGAGGCCCCGTTTTGCCTCGAAGACCGCTGGCTGAACCCCACGACACCCGGTCTGGATCAGGCAGATTTTGAGCGGGTCAGTGCCAATGAATGGCTGGTGCAGAACGCCGCCTTTTCCGGCGGCGGGATCGAGTTTTTCGCCCTGCCCGCCAATGTCGAGGTTGCCCAATGGTTCGCGTGCCCGCTGGGAGAGGCCTTGTTTGCCGTCGAGCGCACGACTTGGGCAGGTGCCACCCCGATCACCGCTGTGCGACTGACCTATGCCCCCGGCTATCGCATGATCACCACGATCTGACCGCAAGTGACGCGCGACCACGACCAACCCACCGGGACGGGGCCAAGAGTCCCTGGCCCGCTCCCGTCAATCGCGCCAAGCGCCCGCATCTGCGGCCCCGCCCACCGCGCGGCCCCGCCAGATCAACACACGGCGCGTCTGTCGGTCAAACCCGCCGATAGCTGATGCGCCGCGCCAACCAGCACCCCACGGTCAGCCCGACGACCGCCCCTTGACCATCGCGGTGGACCTGCACCGTCCAGTCACCGGGTGGGGCGGCATCCATCGACCGCCGCGTCGTGATCACCCACAGATCCTTGCCCAGCGGGTACATCCGTTCCATCGGCCCAGCGCCCAACATCCCGTCAAATCCCGCGAAGCAGCCTCCGTCGCGGGCGTCGACCACCAGCGTTGCCTCGAGCTCGTCCGACCAATACCGTCCGACCGGCGCGCTGTCGTCAGGGCCTGCCGCAGACACCGGGCGCGCAGTGAGGGTCAGGTTTTCGGTCGTGCGCTGCATGGTCATCCCGACCGGCGCACGGTTCAGTGTCACACCCGGCCCTCTTGCCACACCATCGTCCGCAACTGTCAGCCGTGCAGGCCCGGTGGCATAGCGCAACGTCAGCCCGGTGGCGTCCTGCGCCACCCGCACCGCAAGACCCTGAGCTTCGTCCAGCCACAGCCCGTCCCACCCCCTGGGCGCAATCCCCTGCGGTTTGACGTCATGGCCCAACGCGGTTTCCATCAGCCAGGATGTCGCAGCATGGGCATTGGCCTCATGGTTGAACATGACCACCACCGACAGGCGCTCGGACGCTGCGTGGATACGGTTCGACCGAAACCCGCGCAGCCCGCCGCCGTGCCCGGTCACAGCCGCACCGGCGATGACTTCGTGGCGCAGCCCATAGCCGTAATGGGCCGGGGTTCCGTCCCCGTAAAGCGGCGGCACGGACAAGCGGTTGTAAAGCCCGTCAGGATCGTCGCGGGTCGCGTCGATATAGACCTCCCAGGCCAACATATCGTCCAGCGAGGCCGAAATTCCGGCATCACCAATCCAGGTTATCCCGTTCTGTGCCGGCAAGAACCCGATGTCGTCATTGCCCTCATAGCCGACCAGCCCGTCAACGGGGGAACGGGTGTCCGGCGACAGGACGGCTGTTGTCATGCCTGCCTTGGCAAAGATGCTGGTTGCATACAATTCGGCCATGTCACGCCCGGTCTGGGCCTCGATCAACTCTGCCAGGATACGAAAGTTGCAGTTGCAATAGGAATAGGCCGCACCCGGCGCAAAATGTCCGGTCTTCATCCGCATAAGCAAAGCCAAGCCATCCTTGCGGCGGAACTCGGCCTCCGGGACCGCGCCATGCAAGACCGTCAACGCCCAGTAATCGCGCAGACCCGACTGATTGTCACACAGCTGCTTTGCTGTCGGCAAGGCTTCGACATATTCGGGCAGGTATTCGGCCACGCGCGCGTCCAGCACCGCCGGGTCGCCGATCTGGTCCAGCAACACGCCACAGGTAAACTGCTTGGTGATCGAGCAGATCGGGTGCCGCACCCCTGCGTCCATCGGCAACCGCGCCGTCGAATCCCGGTACCCCCAGGCACGGCGGGCGATCACGTGCCCATCCTTGACCACACCGGCGACTCCGCCCGGGCCCTTGAACCGCTGCGGCACCTGATCCAGTGCCCGCTCCAATGCCGCCCTGTCAAAACCCGCCATTCCACGCCCCTGATTTGCCACGCCGCGACCCTGCACCAGCCCCTGAGCACAGACAAGCCCCGCCCGGACACCAGGACCAGCCCGAGCCCCCCGCCCTTCGGGCGGGGGGCGAGACAAAAGGCGTGGCGCGTCAGCGCCTCCGTTTGGCAAGGCAGGCACAAGGCGCAAGTCCTTGCCGGGCGCGTCCGCCTGATGTAGGACGCGGGCCATGCCCGATACATCGAACCGCCCCGCCCTGCCGCCCGAAATCGCCCGTCGCCGGACGTTTGCGATCATTGCACACCCGGACGCCGGCAAGACCACGCTGACCGAAAAATTCCTGCTGTTCGGGGGCGCCATCCAGATGGCCGGTCAGGTGCGCGCCAAGGGCGAGGCGCGGCGCACGCGGTCGGACTATCTCAAGATGGAACAAGACCGCGGGATCTCGGTGTCCGCCTCGGCGATGTCGTTCGATTTCCGACAATTCCGCTTCAATCTTGTCGACACCCCCGGCCACTCGGACTTCTCCGAAGACACCTACCGCACGCTGACGGCGGTGGATGCGGCGATCATGGTGATCGACGGCGCAAAAGGCGTCGAATCCCAGACCCGCAAACTGTTCGAGGTCTGCCGGATGCGCGACCTGCCGATCCTGACGTTCTGCAACAAGATGGACCGCGAGGCGCGCGACACCTTCGACATCATCGACGAGATCCAGCAGAATCTGGCCATCGACGTGGTGCCCGCCAGCTGGCCGATCGGGATGGGGCGTGATTTTCTGGGCTGCTACGACATCCTGAATGACCGGCTGGAACTTATGGACCGCGCCGACCGCAACCGTGTCGCAGAAACCATTTCAATCAATGGGTTGGACGACCCGAAGCTTGCCCAGCACATCCCCGCTGACATGCTGGTCAAACTGCGTGAAGACTTGGAAATGGCACGCGAACTGCTGCCCGCCTTCAACCGGCAGTCCTTTCTGGAAGGCCATATGACCCCGATCTGGTTTGGATCGGCCATCAATTCCTTTGGCGTCAAGGAACTGATGGATGGCATGGCCGAATACGGGCCCGAACCCCAGCCACAGCGCGCCTCGGAACGGCAGGTCTTGCCCGAAGAATCGGCCGTCACCGGCTTTGTGTTCAAGGTTCAGGCGAACATGGACCCAAAGCACCGCGACCGGGTGGCCTTTGTCCGGCTGGCCAGCGGTCATTTCGAGCGCGGAATGAAGCTGACCCATGTCCGCACCAAGAAACCGATGGCCGTGGCCAACCCGGTGATGTTTCTGGCCGCTGACCGCGAACTGGCCGAAGAGGCCTGGGCCGGCGACATCATCGGCATCCCGAACCACGGACAACTGCGCATTGGCGATGCGCTGACCGAAGGCGAATCCCTGCGCTTTACCGGCATCCCCAGCTTCGCGCCCGAACTGTTGCAAACGGTGCGGGCGAACGACCCGATGAAGGCCAAGCATCTGGAAAAGGCGCTGATGCAATTCGCCGAAGAAGGCGCTGCCAAGGTGTTCAAGCCGATGATCGGATCCGGCTATATCGTCGGTGTTGTCGGCGCCCTGCAGTTTGATGTGCTGGCCAGCCGGATCGAGCAGGAATATTCCCTGCCCGTGCGGTTCGAAGGATCGCAGTTTTCCAGTGCCCGCTGGGTTGCCGGACCCAAGGCCGAAATGGAAAAGCTGATCGCGGTCAACAAACAGCATATCGCCATTGACCATGACGGAGACGTTGTGTTCCTGACCCGGCTGCAATGGGATATCGACCGGGTGATCCGCGACTATCCTGCGCTGCAGTTGACAGCGACCAAGGAAATGATGGTCTGATTGCTGCCGCGACTCTGCCAAGAGTCGCGGCAATAGCAGGCAGAGGCTGGTGCAGACTTTGCAGGGTCCGGACCCGGCTCTCCTTGACGCCGCCCACGTACACCTGCCGATCAATCACCCGCGCCGTCTTGATCCGCCTGTGCAAATGGCAGGCCCCGCACAAGGTCCGGGCCGGATCATTTCATGCATCGCGATCCAGTACTAGGCGCACACTCACCGGGTTTCGACCCATGCGAGAACCAAAGACCCCCCGACAGGACCGCCGATGCGCATCAGGAATGTCACGCCTTGCAGTAGGCCTGCGAGCGCGTCCAGTTTGCCATCTCTGCACGTTTTCCCGCGCTGCGGAACGGCGCCCAGTCGCGGCCCATACCCTGACGGCCATTGCCAGCCACCAACCCGTCCTTGGGCACCTGCGCTGCGGCAATACGCAATGCACAGGACAGGTTGGCGGGGCCGTCCTTCAGTGCCTCGCGAGAGGTCGCCGTGCACCCATAGGCGCGGGCCGTTGCGGGGTCGATCTGGGTCAGTCCGATCCAGCGCCCTCCGCCGCCCGAGGCCTTGGGGTTCCAGGTGCTTTCATGTTTGGCCAGTGCCGACAGCAGACCCGCCCAGAACGCCCTGCGGTCTTCATCATCGGCATTGGCATAGCTTGGGCACCAAGTGCCGATATCGGCAGGAACAAGGTCGGTCAGCGCGTCATCGTGGCGTTCCACGGATGCCAGCGCACGCTGGGTCCAGACCGGAGCTTCGGGTCGGTGGTCCCAACCCATCGTCGGCAGATGCAGTCCCCGGCTTGCGTCCACGCCAGACCCTTCAGAGGTCATGGCGCATCCCATTTGGGCCACTAGAACCATCCCCAACAGTATTCCCCGCATTCATCCGGCCCTTTGCCACACCGCATCCCGTATCGCGGCCTGCAGTGCGTGACTCCTGCAAGGCACCTTTGGCAACCTCGGCCCCAGCCGGCAGGTCGTTTTGCGCGGATATCCGCCTTTTTGGCGAAAAATTCCTCTGAATTCGGGTGGGCTTCGTGGTTTTGCCGAGCTTGGGCCACAGTCTGGCCATGCCGCCGCTGCAGGGTGTGCGAATCTGGCGTACAACCTGAAGGATATTCGCATGACATTCGACCGCAGCACTGTCTCGGCCATAGACACCGGGTTGCGCCGTGTTCTGACCCTTGGGGCGGCGTCGGTTCAGCGTCTTTTCGGTCTGACCCGCCTTGTCCGGCACGCCACAACCGGGGATACAGACGCGCCCGCACCACTGGACGCGCCACAGCGGCAGACGTCGCCACTGGCCCCTGCGCTGGCCAGCACGGACCCGGTAAGCCCAACCCGACCCGCTTTGCGAG
>JAUSPL010000322.1 GCA_030656535.1 Gemmobacter sp. | reverse complement strand
AAGACCATCCGAGGCTGAGCGGCCCATAATCCAAAGCGCCAAAACAGCATTGGCGCAAGATCAGGAGAATTACGGATGAGTGGCGAACGCGATCACCTGCAGCTGCAAAGAATGATGGCCCCGCAGCTGCTGCCAGAGACGTATGTCTACTGCACATTTCCGGACTTTCAGTTGCCAGACGGGCTGACTCCCATCTGCACCTTCAGGGAAGCAGAAGGCCTCACAGCCATCGTGGAGCGTTCGCAAGCCGAACGCGCCCAAGTCCCCTTCATCTTCGAGTCACGACTCATCACCTTGACGGTGCACTCCTCGCTAGACGCCATCGGCTTTTTGGCAACGACCTCGACCTGCCTGGCCAAGGCCGGCATTCCCTGCAATGCCATCGCCGCGTACCACCACGACCACCTGTTCATTCCGGTGGGCCGTGCCCAAGAAGCACTCACTTTGCTGCAAGCACTAAGCGCGGACTGCGTTCAAGCCGCCGCCTGATCACGCTGCGGGGCGGCGTGCGGCGGTTTAGCTGCTTTGCACACGCTGCATATTTGGGCTGCATTGCAGATTTTCCTTTGACAGCGTCCAGCATGCCTCCCTACCCTTGCCACTGAACATAGTTTATGGCACGTTGTTTGGTCCCACGGATCAACACGACTCAATGGGCTGGCCCCAGGGAAGGTTTGATGAGCACCGATCTGAACCCCATCACAGTTGCGACATCGCACCCCGCAATCATTGTCGAAACGCTCAGCCGGCGACGCATCGACCGTATTGACGAGCCCGCAAGGCCACTGGGTGCCAAACGCGCTGCGCTTCAGATTCGCCGAAAGAGACCCGCCGCCAGAACTGGTCGCCTCAAAGTGCCGTCCATGGAATCCGGCGCGTTGACCCTGTCATCGCAAGACGAGACGGTGGCATTCACGTTGCGTGCGACTGCCCTCGGGCTGGTGATCGAGCGCACCCAGCGCCAGGTGTTGGGCATCCGCCTGGTTCAGGTGCTTGTGTTCACCGACCAACCGACTTTCGACCGATGGTGTGAATTCGAACCCATGCGCTTTGAAGACGCCCTGCTCTACAGCCATCTGCGCCGTGAAGGCCATGCAGCGCTCACTACATAACGGTGACACGCCAAGCCTGAGCGCCGAACCGCGCTTGACGGACGAGGATGCGCGCCTACTTGAGATCCTGCCCTTGATAGGCGACGCCGACACCACCGAAACAGCAGTGACTTTGTTTCGCGAAGCGGTGGTCAGCCTGGGGGCAGACGCTGGTGTCTTCATGAGCTGCCTAAGTGACGATGCCACCCGCACATCGCTCGGCTCCCTTTGGGCTTGTGACCCCGTATGGGCAGCGGAGTACGCCAGCCGCAGGCTTTTTTCACACGACCCATGGCTACGATACGCAACGCATGAATCGGAGCCCATATTTACCGGCGCACTACGACCGGCATCAGCAGAGGAAGAGGCTTTTCTGGCAACGGCTGCAACGCACGGGTTCGCTTCTGGGGTGATTGCACCAGCGCCCAGCGGAGTCGGCACATCGCGCGTGGGCATGCTCTGTATTGGCTCGCAAAACGCCCAGCGCTTTATTGATGGGACAGGCGCGATAGTCCGCGTACTGGCAAGGGCGCTGGCCATGGAGCTTCACCGGTGGCTACAGCATTCCATGCGAAAGGAACTGCTGCTCAAGGCGAATCTCACGGACGCCGAACTCGAGCTGCTTCGACATGAAGCCGCTGGCCATAGCAGCAAAGTGATCGGTGCGACGCTGAAAGTCGAGCCCACAACCATCGACTGCCGGTTTCAGCGACTGAATGCCAAGCTGGATGCTCCAGACCGACGAACCGCCCTGCGGATTGCGAGGCTTTACGGTCTTCTTTAGCCAACTGCCCATTCAAGTCAGCGGGGTATCAGACCTTGCGCTTGCCCCTGTCCGGCTCCGCCGTCGTCATGAGCAACTGCGCCGGAAACTGCTGCATGAAGGTCATCGACCTTGCTGCCGGTGCGTCCAGCCAATCGTCGTATTGGTCCTCCCCTAAGATCACGACCATGCGCTTCTCGTCACCGGGTTTGTGAAAGTTCTTGAGCAGCTCGTGGTCGTCAGCGTTGACCGAGATCATGGTGAAGCTGAACACCTCTTCCCCCGTGGCCTTGGTATTGCTGGCCCACAGACCCGCAATCCCCATGGGCTTGCCGTCCTTGCGCTGGATGCGCGTGGGCACCGCTGTGCCACCTCGCCAGTCAGGTTCATAGATGTGCTCCACCGGCACGATGCAGCGTTGGCCATTGCGCCAGGCGTCTCTGAAGGTCGGCTTCTCGGCCACCGTCTCTGACTGGGCGTTGTAGGTGCGCCGGCCGAAGGTCAACTCGCCGGCCCCGTGTGGAATCAGCCCAAACAGGCCGGCTACGGCCTCACGCAGCGGCACCGCTTCGTCGCCCACGTCCTTGTGCGGATGCCGGCGGATGAAGGGCGCTTCGTAGAGCGGCCAGACCTGGGATTTGATGCGTGGCGGTGCGTCCACCCCGAAGTACATGCGCAGGCGCTCGGGCTTGGTGACAGCGTCGTAATTGGATCACATGGGGTCATTCTGGTCGGAAACGGATGGCGGTCGTATACTGGATGCACGACCAGTATATGCATCAACACCATGCCCCAACCACTGGCGGCCACTCCGCTGATGCTACCCATGTCAGAGGGCCGCGTACGGGCGGGGTTTCCGTCGCCTGCGGAAGACTTGGCAGTCAACCGGCTGGACCTGACGCAGATCCTGGTCACCCATCCTCAGGCCACCTTCCTGGTACGCGTCGCCGGTGCCTCCATGCGCGAAGCCGGCATCGACGACGGCGACACCCTTGTTGTAGACCGGGTCATCAAACCCCAGCACGGCCATGTAGTGGTGGCCGTGGTCGATGGTGATTTCACTGTGAAATACCTGCACCAGCGCGCCGGGCGCATGCGCCTGAAAGCCGCCAACCCCACCTTCCCGGACATCGTGCCCAAGGACGGCCATACGGTCGAGGCCTGGGGTGTGGTCACCAGCAGCATCAAGTGCTTCGTCCCCTGACTCACCCCCTATTAAAGCGGTGCGGTCATGTACGCCCTGGTCGATGGCAACAACTTCTATGTTTCGTGTGAACGGGTCCCAGTCTGAACGGCCGACCGGTAATCGTGCTGTCCAACAACGACGGCTGTGCCATCGCCCGATCCAACGAGGCCAAAGCACTGGGCATTCCGATGGGAGCACCGTGGTTCAAGATCAAGCACCTGGAGCAGGACGCCGGGCTTGTGGCCCTGTCGGCGAACTTCACCCTCTACGGCGACATGAGCGACCGCATGATGCTCTGGTCGCCGGTCTGGGGCCGACCCAGGAGATCTAAAGCATCGACGAGAGCTTCATCGGCCTGCACGGCGTGCGCGGTGAACTTGTTGGCCGAGCCAACAACATCCGCAGCCGCATCCTGCAGTGGACCGGTATCCCGACCTGCATCGGCATCGCGCCCACCAAGACCCTGGCCAAGCTGGCCAACTACATCTGCAAGACGGCAGAACGCAAACCCGGCAGCTACCCCGCGCACCTGGCCCGGGTGTGCAACCTCGCGGCTCTGCCGGCGCGGGACCTGGACGAGGTCTTGCAGGCCACCGCAGTGGGTAAAGTCCAGATACTCTCCCAACCTATATCAACCTATCGACCGCAGGTCTGTCCAAGAGGCTGAAGCGCCGACCGCATTAAAGATCAAGTACAAGTTTCGGAGATTTGCTACGGGACACACAGATCATCATGGACTTGTTCGCAGCCTGTTCCTTGGCGGTGAGGATACTGTCCCGATGATAAGCCTCGCCCTCAATGATTCTGGTCTCACAGGCGCC
>JAUSPL010000320.1 GCA_030656535.1 Gemmobacter sp. | reverse complement strand
TACTATTTCGGGTCCAAGGAAAAGCTCGTTCAGGAATTGCTGATCGAATGCGCACGTCGCAGCGATGCCGCGCGATGCAAAAGGCTGGCAGAGCTGCGCGCGTCTGGCGGTCCCACTACTGTGCGGGATATCGTTGCGGTGATCGTCGGGGTGGAAGTCGCGATTGCTGACGCGCCCGACGAAGGTGGCGCAAGCTGGATGGGTCAGATGCGTTTCATCCTGGGGGTTCAGATCAATCACCGCCAACTGATGATCAACACCATGAGCGACGACGATCAGGCTGCCTATCTTGAATGCACGGCCCTTCTGAAACAGTTCCTGTCCGGCCTGCCGTCCGATATTGTCAAGAACCGCATCATCGTCTGCTATCTGTACATCATTTCCGTACTTGCCGCCCGCGAGGCGGCGATTCAGCGCACCAGCCGGGACGCGGTTCGTGCATCCGGCCCGTTCACATTTGAAAATATCGTCCAGACGGCATGCGGCATGTTGATGGCTCCGCTGGACTGATCCTCGGGTGCCGACATTATTTGCTGCCTCCGGCCGGGGGATGGCCACTGATCGGGGCAGCTTTGCCCGCTTGCGCCCAGTGGGGTTTTGGCAATGCGCGCTGCGTCGCGGCGCAGGTCAACCGAAAGCGCGCGGCTTTCAGTCGCAGTTGATACCTTTGAACAAGTCTCTGCACTGAGTGATCACATCCGACCCTGCTACGTGGGCCTTGACGGGCCGCGATTCCACGACGGCAATGCGACCGACCGCGAAGCCGCGCAGCACTGCGGGTTCTGCCCCCAAAGACAGTTGAACGTGATCAGACAAGACTCGTGACCCGTGGGGTGGTTACACGCTGGTTGTGCTGGCCAGTGTGTCGCAAGGGCGTAATTAGTCAATTGACTAATGCAATAGTATTATACATAGATCGGTCCATGCCGACTTTGTGCGCGCAAAACCACCGGCGTATTCGGGGGCAGGCGCACAGTGTTCCCTTTGCCAAGGAGCCTGCAATGACACCATCCGACGCCGATGCAGACCATTTCCGCGATGCAGTGGCCGGGGCCAATATCCCGACCTTGCTGATGATGCTGGTGCAGATGACCGGCGATATGTCATGGCTGGAGGCGCCCTATCTGCCGTCCCGCGGCAAGGGCATGGACGAAAACGAAACCGGCGGGCTTGCCGTTGATGTGCAAGACACGGTGCGTGCGGCGGCGCTGGACGCCATTCTGGCATGGCGTGCGGGCAAGCCGCTGGCACTTGCCGACCCCGACGATGCTCTGTCGGTGCGGATGCTGGCTGTCGCCATGGGGGAACCGGTTCCCGACAGCTATGCGCCGATCATTCAGCACGGCCTTGGCCTTACCCAGCCAGAGGCCAAGACCTTCGATCTGCCGACAGGCACCCGCGCGATCATCATCGGCGCAGGGATTTCGGGTCTTTGTGCGGCCAAGCGGTTTGACGATGGGGGCGTTCCCTATGTCATCATCGAAAAGAACGATACCGTTGGCGGCACCTGGTTGGAAAACACCTATCCTGGCGCAGGGGTGGACACGCCGAACTACCTCTATTCCTTTTCCTTCGCCAAGAACGACTGGGGACGGTATTTCGCGCTGCGAGATGAAATCTATGGCTATCTGGAACGGGTTGCCGATGATTTCGACATCCGCAAGAACATCCGTTTCAACACCACGGTGACGCAGGCACGGTTTAACGAAGCTGACGCCACCTGGAGTGTGGATATCACCAATCCCGACGGCAGCACTGAAACCCTGACCGAAAGGATATTGCTGTCGGCCGTTGGAATCCTGAACGTGCCGCAACCCGCCCCGGTCAAAGGCATCGACACGTTCACCGGCCAGACATTCCATACCGCGCGCTGGCCCGCAGGGCTGGACCTGACGGGCAAGAAGGTCGCGTTGATCGGAAATGGGGCCAGCGCCATGCAGGTGGTCCCCGCCATTACCGACAAGGTTGACACGCTGACGATCTTTCAGCGGTCGAAACAGTGGGCTGCCCCCTTCCCGCAGTTCCAGAAATCCGTTCCCGAAGGGGTGCGTCTGTTGCTGCGCGAGGTTCCCGCCTATCTGAACTGGTATCGTTTGCGGTTGGCCTGGACCTTCAATGATCGCGTACACAGCTCGCTTCAGAAGGACCCCGATTGGGCGCATCCGGACCGGGCGATCAACGCTGTGAACGACGCGCATCGCCAGTTTTTTTCCAACTATATCAAGGAAGAACTGGGCGACCGGCAGGACATGCTGCCTCAGGTTCTGCCCGATTTCCCGCCCTACGGAAAACGCATGTTGCTGGACAACGGATGGTACCGCGCGGTGGCGCGAGACAACGTCAACCTGGTGAATGGCGGACTCGCCGAGGTGCGCGGCGACAAGCTCATTGGTGCCGATGGCAAGACCTATGACGCCGAGATCCTGATTCAGGCGACTGGATTCAAGGCCGCAAATTTCCTTGGCTCTTACAAGGTGATCGGCCGCGACGGGGTCGAACTGAGCGACATCTGGGGCAAGGATGACGCGCGCGCCTATATAGGGACCGCCGTGCCGGGGTTCCCAAATCTGTTCATCATTCTGGGGCCGAACATCGGTTTGGGTCATGGCGGGTCGATGATCGGCGCGATCGAGCGGCAGGTGAATTACATCATGAGCCTGGTGGAAAAGATGGGTGACGCGCGCGCCAGCGCCCTTGAGGTCAAGCCAGAGGTCCATGATGCCTATAACCGCAAGGTCGATGACGCCCATGAAAAGATGGTCTGGACGCATCGTGGCATGGAAAACTGGTATCGAAATTCCCGGGGCCGGGTGATTGCCATCACGCCCTGGCGTCACGACACGTTCTGGGAGCTGACGAAAGAGGCCGACCTGAACGACTTTATTGTCCACATGCACAAGGACGCCAAGGCCAAGGTTGCCGCCGAGTGACATTTGAACCTGCCCGGCGTGACAGCCGGGCAGGGCACCCGGCCGAAATTGCCTGCACTAGGGGGCGATGTAGGATCTGATGCGGGCCTTGCGGCGCTGACCTTCCTCAAGATCGGTGTGCGGCGCGGTCAACAGCCCGACGATGCAATCCGTCATCTGTTCCAGCGATCCCGTCCGCGCCCACAGCTTGCCCGTGCGACCCGCGTTTTCCAGCGCAGTTTCGCGCGACGAAAGCGCCATGTTCATGAACAGCGACATGAACACCAGGCGGTGATTCAGGACGTCGGGCTGAATGTCGGGCTGCATGTCGGACAGCAAACGGCGCAGATGGTCCTGACACCGCAAATAGGCCGAGTTCCAGCGCTGTTCCAACGCTTCCATGAACAGCTTGCGGTTGTTCATCTGGAGAACTGTGATGAACCGCATATAGCCGCTGGTCGCGCCCGTGATATCGGGGTTCACGCCGATATTGGTATCCAGCATCAACCTGACGACATCCGCCACGCATGTGGGGCCGCCTGCCGCCTCCATGTTGTCGAGAGCGCGGTTTCGCGCTTCGTTGGTGCTGCGCGCGCCATCGATGATCAACTCGCGGACAAGCGACTCCTTGCCGCCGAAGTAATAGTTCAACGAAGCGGAGTTGCGCAGACCTG
>JAUSPL010000319.1 GCA_030656535.1 Gemmobacter sp. | reverse complement strand
GACGGGACTTGAACCCGTACTCTCATAGAGAGGCAGATTTTCGTACCACTTCGACTTTCGCCGCCGCCCAACCGGGCGTTCGTGGTCTGGACTGTCCCTTCGCCATTGCCAAAAGGCTTTAGGCGCCACCCGTCCAGTCTCTACACCTTCCCGACACGGCCGGGCTTGGCTCGGGATTGGCTTGGGGCATATGCCCGTTAGCTTTCCCCGACTTTGAGCGGTTCTACTCCACAGATTTCCCTGTGGGCACTCCAATTGTTAAAGTCTGCTGCGTCTACCGATTTCGCCACGTCCGCATTCTGTCGACACTCCGATCCCCGGCTGGTCATGCCCGGCAAAGAGTGGCGCTGTCTCACTTGTCCCGGCATACACCCTTGCAGGCGTTGATATACCGCTGTGTCAGTCGGGTTAATGCCATAGCCGATCCTTGGCAAGACGGCACTTCATTCCGTCCAGCCCCCAGCACGGGATGCCTCCAACCCGGTCGGGCCAAGACCGCCACAAGACCTGACCCAAAACACCCCAAACGGCCCGAAGGCGTATCTGCCCCCAACCCAGCAACAGGCCCCGCGTTGTGCCCGGCGTTGGGCAGACCGGGCGCGAGTCAGCGCCTGCGCGGTCGCCGCGCCCGCCTGACCACAGGCAAACACGGACAGCAATCCGGCAAATGCAGGCTTTTGCATCACGCCGGCCTCAGGACCGGACAAGCACCGCAGCAATCTGGTCTCTCGTGGGCATTGACGCCGCTGTTCCGGGCTTTGTCACCGACAAGGCCGCAACAGCAGTCGCAAAGTGCAGGGCCTGATCGATCGTCTGACCCTCGGCCAACGCTGTCGCCAGCCCGCCGTTGAATGCGTCCCCCGCGCCGGTGGTGTCGGCCACCGGGCCAAGGCTGCGCGCGGGCACATGCAGCGTGCGGGCTGCATCCTGATACAGCGCGCCCTGCCCGCCCAATGTCACCACAACCGCCCGCGCGCCCTGCGCCTGCAAGACCGCAGCAGCCGCCGCTGCGCTGTCCACCCCGGTCACCGCAATGCCCGTCAGCCCCTCGGCCTCGGATTCGTTCGGGGTCACCAGATCGCACAGCCCCAACATCCCCGGCGGCAGGTCGCCAAACGGCGCGGGATTCAGAATGGTCATGGCGCCTGCCGCGCGCGCAATCTGCAAGCCGCGCAACGCCGCGTCGATGGGCTGTTCCAACTGCGTCACGAACACACGCGCCGCCCGGATCGCAGGTGACCAGCGTTCCAGATCGGCCGGGGTGATGCGGCTTGCCGCCCCCGGAGCCACCAAAATCGCATTGGCCCCGGTTCCGTCTTGCAAGAACACCATGGCAGCGCCGGTATAGCTGTCGGCGTCCTCGATCACATCTGCGGTCACCCCGGCCCGGCCCCAGATCTCGCGCGCCATGTCGGCAAATGCATCGACCCCCAGCCGGGTCAGGAACCGCACCTGACCCCCGGCTTGGGCCGCTGCAACGGCCTGGTTGGACCCCTTGCCGCCCGGACCCAGAAAAAACCCCGATCCCAGAACGGTTTCGCCCATCTTGGGCAACCGCGCGCCGCGATAGACCGTATCGGCCACAAAAATCCCCAAAATCACGATGCTCATGCTATCCCCCTGCGCGTTGCTGCCATTTTGCACCGCCCATGCGACCGGGAAAAGCCCCTAAGGTGCCAGATCTGCGGTCCTGGATGTCACCGTATGCGACCTTTTGCCCCCCAACCCCGGGCCGCGCCCCAACACGGCAGTTCCAGGGATTCAGGGGTGATCGGCACATGGTTGCGTCAGCTCATGTCTTGCCAAGGATCCGCGCTGCGCAAATGGCCTTTCACAGCGGCCCCTCTTTCACCGCCTCCATCGCCACATAGGTCGAGGTTGCCGCGACGAACGGCAAGGTAGACAGACGTTCGGCCATCACCCGGCGATAGTCTGAAATATCCCCGGTCCGGACTTTCAGCAGATAGTCAAAGCCGCCGGCAATCATGTGGCACTGCTCGATCTCGGGCACCGCCAGGACAGCCTTGTTGAACGCCTGCAACGCCGTTTCGCGGGTATCCGACAGCCGCACCTCGACAAAGGCAACGTGGGCCAGGCCCATCCGGATCGGGTCCAGATGGGCGCGGTAGCCCGTGATCACCCCGGTATCCTCCAGTCGCTTTACCCGGGCCTGGGTCGGGGATTTCGAAAGACCAATGCGGCGGGCAAGTTCGGTGACAGGGATACGACCGTCCGTTGCCAATACCCGCAGGATGGCGTGATCGAACCGATCCAGCGTCACGTCAGTTCGCATCGTCAACCCCCCAATATTCAGGCAATTCGCCCGCCAAGCCACCACAATCAGGAAATCTGACCGCCCGATCCACGCTAATCTGCCACAAACAGGAGTGCCCCGCCATGCCCGCCCACGCCCCCGCCTTGCCCCACGCGATCACCCACGCGTCCCTTGCCCCCGAAACCGCCTTGCTGGACTCCCTGATCGCGCAGGCCGCGCTGACGCCCGCTGATCGCGCCCGCATCAGTGCCGCAGGCGCCGATCTGGTACGTCGCATCCGGTCCAGCGCGAAACCGGGTCTGATGGAGGTGTTCTTGGCCGAATACGGGCTGTCCACAGACGAAGGTATCGCGCTGATGTGTCTGGCCGAGGCTTTGTTGCGGGTGCCCGACGCCGACACGATGGACGCCCTGATCGAAGACAAGATTGCCCCCAGTGACTGGGGCCGGCACCTGGGAAAATCGGCCTCCAGCCTGGTGAACGCCTCGACCTGGGCCCTGATGCTGACGGGACGGGTGCTGGATGACCGCGAACCGGGTATTGCCGGGCACCTGCGCAATGCCGTGAAACGTCTGGGCGAGCCGGTGATCCGGTCGGCGGTATCGCGCGCGATGAAGGAAATGGGCCGCCAGTTCGTGCTGGGCGAAACCATCGAATCGGCCATGAAACGCGCGACCGACCTGGAATCCAGGGGCTTTACCTACAGCTATGACATGCTGGGCGAGGCCGCGCGCACCGAAGCCGATGCACGGCGCTATCATCTGGCCTATTCCAAGGCCATCACCGCGATTGCCGCTGCCTGCAAATCCCGCGATATCCGCGAAAACCCCGGCATCTCGGTCAAGCTGTCGGCGCTGCATCCGCGGTATGAGGTCGCAAAGCGCGACCGCGTCATGGCCGAACTGGTGCCACGGGTGCGCGCCTTGGCGGGGCTGGCCAAGGCGGCGGGTCTGGGCTTCAACATCGACGCCGAAGAGGCGGACCGGCTGGCATTGTCGCTGGAGGTGGTCGAAGACGTGTTGCGGGACCCGTCGCTGGCGGGGTGGGACGGCTTTGGCGTGGTGGTGCAGGCCTATGGCCGACGTGCGGGCCCGGTGATCGACTGGCTGTATGCGCTGTCCAAACGCCTGGATCGCCGCATCATGGTCCGGCTGGTCAAGGGCGCCTATTGGGACGCCGAGGTAAAGCGCGCACAGGTGCTGGGCCTGGACAGCTTTCCGGTATTCACCCGCAAACAGGCCACCGACGTCAGCTATATTTCCCTTGCGCGCAAACTGCTTGGGATGACCGACCGCATCTATCCGCAGTTCGCCACCCATAACGCGCATACCGTGGCCGCCGTGCTGGATCTGGCCGGGGACGGCGCGCGCGGCACCTATGAATTCCAACGCCTGCACGGAATGGGCGATCGTCTGCACGAGATCGTACAGGCCGCCAAGACCAGCCGCTGCCGGATCTATGCCCCGGTCGGCGCGCACCGCGATCTGCTGGCCTATCTGGTGCGGCGTTTGCTGGAAAACGGTGCGAATTCAAGCTTTGTCAACCAGATCGTTGACGCTGACGTTCCCGCCGAGGTTGTCGCAAGCTGTCCGCTGACTGCGCTGGAGGCCTTGGGTTCAAGCCCGAACCCCGCCTTGCCGACGGGTCCGCAGATGTTCGGCGCAAGGGTCAACTCGCGCGGCTTTGATCTGGGCGACGCGGGCGACCTGGCCGAGATTGAGGCCGCGCGCGCGCCATGGATGCGGCACAGGTTCGCGGCGGGACCGGTGCTTGCAGGCATCTCCGTGGGGGCCGCACCGCTGAGGATGCGCAACCCTGCGTTCGCGCGACAAAACGCCGAGGGTGCGGATAGCAATGATCAAATCACCGTGGGCGAGGTGCGGTTTGCCACGCCCGACGACGTTGAAACCGCACTGACTGCGGCGCGTGTCTGGGATGTCACCGCACCAGACCGGGCAAAAGTGTTGCGCGATGCAGCGGACCTGCTTGAGGCGCGGTTTGGCGAGGTGTTTGCGTTGCTGGCGCGCGAGGCAGGCAAGACGTTGGCGGATGCGGTGGCCGAACTGCGCGAGGCCGTGGATTTCCTGCGCTACTATGCAGACGGTGCCGAAGGCTTGGTGCAGCCTGCGCGCGGGGTGTTTGCCTGCATCAGCCCATGGAACTTTCCGCTGGCGATCTTTGTCGGTCAGGTGGCGGCGGCACTGGCGGCTGGCAACGCGGTGCTGGCAAAA
>JAUSPL010000316.1 GCA_030656535.1 Gemmobacter sp. | reverse complement strand
AAATATGACCCCGTTGTGCGTCAGCACGTCGAGTACAAGGAAGGCAAGATCAAGTAAGATCTGCCATTCACGTTCCATCGCAAGGCCGCACCCCCACGGGTGCGGCCTTGTGCATTTGCGGCAGTAGCGGGGATGTCATGCAGCGCGTGATGATCATGGGCCAGCCCGGCTCGGGCAAGTCGACCCTCGCCCGGCACCTTGGGCAGGCGACGGGCCTGCCTGTGTTTCACATGGACCAGATTCACTGGGAGCCGGGGTGGATCGAGAGGCGGCAGGCCGAAAGTGTGGCATTGGCACAAGGTGTCGAGGCGCGGGATCAGTGGATCTTTGAGGGTGGGTTGTCCCAGACCTATGCCAGCCGTGCTGCCCGCGCCGATGTCATCATCTGGCTGGATTTTCCTCTGGGGCTACGGTTCTGGCGGGTGGTGCGACGTACGCTGACAGGGCTTGGCCGCAACCGGCCCGATCTGCCGCGCGATTGTCCGGAACGGCCGAGTACCGGAACGCTGGTGTTTTGGTGGTATATCTGGACCAGTCGCCATTCCGGTCGCCGCAGGATCGCGCATGCAGTGGCCGAGGCACCCCCCGGTACACCTGTCTTTCAGGTGCAATCCTTGGCCGAGGTGCGCCAGTGCCTTGACCGCGTGTCATCGGCCAATGACACGCAGTCGGCCTGATCCACGCTGCGCAGAACGGTTGTCCGCCGGAGTGTGCCCATGAAAAAGGGCCAGAGGTTTCCCTCTGGCCCCAATTCTTGCAGTGTCGTTGCTGGTTATTGACGGTTGCCCATGAATTGCAGCAAGAACATGAACATGTTGATAAAGTCGAGGTACAGGCGCAGTGCGCCCATGATTGCAGACTTTCCCAACCATTCCTGGTCAGCGTGCTGGGCATGCTCGACATAGTCGTTCTTGATCGACTGGGTGTCATAGGCGGTCAGACCAGCAAAGATCAGCACACCGATTGTCGAGATCGCGAACGCCATGGCCGAGGACGCAAGAAAGATGTTCACGATGGACGCCACGATCAGGCCGATAAGACCCATCATCAAGAAGGTGCCCATCCCCGACAGGTCTTTCTTGGTAGTATAGCCGTAAAGCGACAACCCCGCAAAAGCGATCGCGGTGATCAGGAACGTCTGCGCGATCGATGTTCCGGTAAACACCAGAAAGATCGACGACAGCGACAGACCCATCATCGCCGCATAGACATAGAAGAACAGCTGCGCTGCGCCTTGTGACAACCGATTGATCATTGCCGAAAAGGCAAAGACCATGACCAACGGCGCAAACATGATGACCCACTTGAGCGGCGACGCATAGATCGTCGCACCAAAGCTGGTCAGGTAAGTTCCGGCGCCGAGTTGGGCAGCGGCCAGCGACGGATCAGTGGTTGTCGCAAGGCCCGAAATGCCCCAGGCGGCAGCTCCGGTCAGCAACATGCCGACCGACATCAGGCCATAGACCTTGTTCATATGGGCGCGCAGGCCCGCGTCGATCCGGGCAGCCTGTGCGCCTGCGCTACCTGCGCGGATCGTCTGGTATTCAGCCATCGTAAAGCCTCCGTCATGGAATGGCGAAAGCGGCTCGGGCGAAATGCCCGGACCCCTACGACCAATATTGGGAAGGTTGTCCCTCAATACAAGCGCTTCCGCGTCAAAACCGGCACAAATCGGAGAGGTTTTGTTGGAAAAGGTCCGGCAGGGTTCAGGCCCGCGAGATTGTGCGCAGATCCCAGGCAAAACGACCGGCTTCTGCGGCGGCTTCAGCGCGGGTCAGACCAATATCGGACAGGCGGGTGTCGTCCAATGCGGCAAGCGCACGGCGCTGGCGCTGCACGGCCATCATCCGGGCCAGACGACGGATCAGGGGCAACGGCCCGCGCCCTGGCCGAACGCTGTCGAGAGCGAGGGCAGAGGTGTGGAGCGAGGCGAACATCGGGTATTCCTTTCAGGCGTGATCCGCAATTCGGATCCATCATTTCTCTTGCTCCATTTGCCTCATCGGGTACCATTTGTAAAATGAATGCTTTTGACGTGAATCATCAAGGATTGTCATATGTCGCGCCATTTGGACCTTGCCGCCCTGCGGTCATTTGTGATGGTCGCCGAATCCGGTGGGGTGACGCGCGCAGCGGGGTTCTTGAACCTGACGCAGTCGGCGGTATCGATGCAGATCAAACGTCTTGAGGACGCGCTGGGGCTGACGCTGCTGGATCGGGCGGGGCGCGGGGTGTCCTTGACGGCGTCCGGGGAACAACTGCTGGGCTATGCCCGCCGATTGCTTGTGTTGAACGACGAGGCGTTGGGCCGGCTGACCGATCAGGCGTTCGAGGGCGAGATCGTGGTAGGGGTGCCATCGGATATCGTTTACCCTGCGATCCCGTGGGTTCTGCGCCGGTTTGCGGCTGATTTCCCCCGAATGCGGGTGTCGCTTGTGTCGTCTTATACGCGGCGCCTGAAACGGATGTTCGCGCAGGGCCAGTGCGATGTGATCTTGACCACCGAGGATGAAGTGGACGCAGGCGGTGAAACGCTGCTGACCTTGCCGTTGGTGTGGATCGGTGCCCCATCAGGGGCGGCATGGCGGCATCGTCCTTTGCCGCTGGCCTTCGAGCACAACTGCATTTTCCGCGTAAGTGTCCAAGAGGCGCTGGATCGCGCGGGTATCCCGTGGATCATGGCGGTCGAGGCCGACAGCACTCGGTCGATCGAGGCGGCCGTCAGCGCCGACCTGGCGGTTCATGTTCTGGTTGAGGGCGCCGAACCGCGTTATCTGGAGCGTATCCCCCACGGAGGTGCCCTGCCGGAACTGTTGCGCACCAAGATCAACCTGTATGTGGCCCGCCCGGCCACCGGCGTGGTGGCGGCGATGGACGCGGTGATCCGGCAAGCGTTTCTGAACCGCTGAGACTACATGGACGCCGCCCCGGATATTTGAGCAGATTGGCCCGTCAGGGGCGGCGGGCAGACGAAAGGCCTGGCCTTTTCATCTGCCCGCAGCGTCCCTGATGGACCGATCACCAGACCTGCGCAGCCTTAGCCCATCGTCACCACCACCTTGCCGGTGGACTTGCGGTCGCGCAGCAGGGCCAATGCGTCTTCGGTGCGATCAAGCGGAAGGGCGTGGCTGACATGCGGATGCAAGCGACCCTGTTCGTACCAGCCCAAAAGCGTGCGCAGGCTGTCCGTTAGCGCTTGGGGGCGGAACCCGGCATAGGCGCCCCAATAGACGCCAAGCACTGACAGGTTCTTGACCAACAGCAGGTTCGCCGGGATCTGCGGGACACCGCCGCCCGCGAACCCGATCGGGATCAGGCGGCCTTCGGGGTTGGTGGCGCGCAGGGCTGCCATGAAGGTATCGCCTCCGACCGGGTCATAGACCACATCGGCACCGCCCAAGGCCTTTACCTCGGCACGCAGGTCGGCAGTGGTGCTGTCGATCAGGTGATCCGCGCCAGCGGCGCGCGCGACTTCCAGCTTGTCCGCGCCGCGTGCGCAGGCAATCACCCGCGCACCCATCAGGTGACCGATTTCAACCGCCGTCAGTCCAACGCCGCCCGCAGCCCCGGTGACCAGCAGGGTCTCGCCCGGTTTCAGGTGTGCGCGGTGGTCCAGGGCCAGATGCGATGTGCCGTAGGCCACCATGAAAGCCGCAGCATGGTCGAACGGCATGGCGTCAGGCAACAGCACGCAGCGGTCGGCTGGAAAACAGCCCCATTCGGCCAAGCCCCCCGTCCCGGCGAATACCGCGATGCGTGTGCCGACTGCTGGTGCGGTGACGCCATCTCCGACAGACTCGACAGTGCCTGCGACCTCCATTCCCAGGGTAAAGGGCGGCGTCGGGCGTTCCTGATACTCGCCTTTCAGCATCAGAAGGTCAGCAAAGTTCAGACCGCAGGCCGCGATGCGCAATAAAACTTCGCCAGGACCAGGTTTGGGGCGTGGAATGTTCCGGAGCCCGGCGCTGGTGCCAAAGGCGTCAATTTGAAAGGCCTGCATCGGTATTTCTCCATGAGATATCTGGTGTCAGGTTAGCGGGCGATCTGCGGTCGCGCCAGTCGTTGCAAAATGCGATGTCTGGTCAGGGGTGTTTGCAAAATGCGAATACACGCGCAAATTGCAATTTTGTGCAACCAGAGGGCGGCTCAGGCTTTGAAGGGGATACATGTCGGCAAGGCGACAATGTTGCAAGATAGTTCCCATTTCCCATACTTAATCCATCGTAAGCTGGCCCTTTGCCCGATCGGACGCTTGCACAGCCGGTGCGGCACTGACGTGAATCCACCCATTCTTGGTGATGTTTGCACGCAAATGATTCTTTTCGACGTGATCAGCGTTTGGCACGAAAATTGCTTATGACTTGGGTAAATAAAAGGAGACTAACATGAAACACCCCGTAGACGCTCATGTCGGCAAGCGCATTCGTCACCGTCGTTGGATGGTCGGCATGACGCAGCAACAACTCGCGGATCGTGTTGGCATCAAGTTCCAGCAGATCCAGAAATA
>JAUSPL010000300.1 GCA_030656535.1 Gemmobacter sp. | reverse complement strand
TTTTGCCGCCCTGTCGCTGGTTGGCGACGCAGCCCGCGACCCCGGCACCTATTGGCGGGTCAATGTCACAGGTGCGCTGAACCTGATGCAGGCGGCGGTTGCCGCAAACTGTCGCAGCTTCATCTTTTCTTCGACGTGCGCCACCTACGGCGACCCTGACGGCGTCCTTTTGGATGAGGACACCCCGCAAGCCCCGATCAATGCCTATGGCGGGTCAAAGCGCGCGATCGAGGACATGTTGCGCGATTTCAACCGCAGCCACGGCCTTAACCATGTCATCTTTCGCTATTTCAACGTGGCGGGAAGCGATCCCGAAGCCGAGGTGGGCGAAGACCACACCCCCGAAACCCACCTTATCCCCTTGATGCTGGACGCCGTAGCGGGGCGACGCCCGGCGCTGACGCTGCATGGCACGGATTACGACACGCCAGACGGCACCTGTATCCGCGACTATGTCCACGTCATGGATCTGGTCGAGGCGCATGTGCTGGGCTTGCGTTGGCTGATGGACGGAAAACCTGCCCAGGTGTTCTGCCTGGGTTCGGGGCGCGGATTTTCGGTGCGAGAAGTGATCGACCATGCCCGCGCTGTCACCAACCGTGCCGTGCCGGT
Organism: Gemmobacter sp.; assembly: GCA_030656535.1. Lineage (GTDB taxonomy): Bacteria > Pseudomonadota > Alphaproteobacteria > Rhodobacterales > Rhodobacteraceae > JAUSPL01. The sequence continues at coordinate 2,803 of JAUSPL010000300.1, read as the reverse complement.
GATCGAGGGCCCGCGCCGCGGGGGCGACGCAGTCAGGCTGGTATCGGGCAGCACGCGCGCTACGACCCTACTGGGCTGGACGCCGGTCCGGTCCGATATGGGGACGATGATCGCCGACGCGTGGCGCTGGCACCAATCGGGCGGATATCGGCGGCAGGACTGATCGCCGGCCGTTCATCTTTTTCCCGAACCGCTCTGGCGCGGTTTGGCCTGTCGGCGCAGCCAACGTGCCGCAGGAGTCGCGCACTGATGTGACCACCAGGGGACCGCCCAAGGATCAGCCTGCGATCTGGCTCACAAACGCATCCACTTCGGCCTCTGTCGTAGCCCATGATGTGACCAGCCGGGCCTTGCCGTCACCCATTGCGTAATACAGGGCCCCGGCGGCTTTTGCGCGCAGATGGGCAGGGTCGGGGAATGTGGCAAATGTGATGTTGGCTTGGGGCGGATTGATCAATCCAACCCCGGGCAAGGCTGACAGCCCTGCCGAAAGCCGTGCGTTCATCGCATTTGCATGTCGTGCAAGATCCAGCCAAAGCCCATCCTGCAACCAGCCCTCGAACTGCGCGGCCAGATAGCGGTGCTTGGAAAAAAGATGCCCGCCGCGCTTGCGCCGCAATTCGAATTCCCAGGCCTTTTCCGGATCAAAGATCACCACCGCTTCGGCGCCCAGCAGCCCGTTCTTGGTGCCGCCAAAGGACAGAACGTCCACCCCCGCCTTCCACGTCATTTCGGCGGCGGTCGCGTCGGTTGCCACCAACCCGTTTGCAAACCGTGCACCGTCCAGGTGCACTGGCAACCCGTGCGCATGGGCGACGGCCGCCAGCGCGGACACCTCGGACGGGGTGTAGACGGTCCCCGCTTCTGTCACATTCGTCACGGTCACTGCACCCGGCTGCACGGCATGGACAACGCGCTTGCCCTGGCCAGAAATCACCGATTGCAGGGCCGCAGGGGTCATGCGGGCGTGTTCGCCGGGCACAGTCAGCAGCTTTGCGCCCGAAAAGAACTCGGGTGCGCCGCATTCGTCTTGCTGGACGTGGGCATCCTCATGGCAAAACACCGCGCCCCAGGGGGGGCAGACCGTCGCCAGAGCCAGCGCATTTGCCGCTGTGCCGGTCGCGACCAGATAGACCGCAGCGTCAGGCGCCTCCAATACATCGCGGATCATGGCCGCCACGCTGACCGACAGCGGGTCGTTGCCATAGGGCATCGCCGGCCCCTGATTGGCTCGCAGCATCGCGTCCATCACCGGCTGTGGGCAGGGCGCCCCGTTGTCCGACGCAAAGAACATCAGGGTGTCTCCTCTATGATATGGTCTTCCCAGTCTTCCTCGTCGACGTCATTTTCCGACACCGTCCAGCCCTGAACCGAAACCCCGGCCCGGTGGACCGAATCCGGGTCGCCGGTCAGCAGCGGATGCCAATCGTACAACGGCGCGCCTTCGTGCAGCAGCCGATAGGCACAGGTGCGCGGCAGCCAATAGGCAATTTCAGGCAGCTTCTTGGGGTTCAGTGTCACACATTCCGGGACAATGCTGTGGCGCGTTTCATACTGCTTGCAGCGGCAGGTATCGCCGTCCAGCAGGCGGCAGGCAAGATTGGTGAAGCAGACCTCGTTCGTATCCTCGAACTCGATCTTGTTCAGACAGCATTTGCCACAGCCATCACAAAGCGCCTCCCATTCATCGGAGGTCATTTTGGTCAGCGGGACAGTTTCCCAAAAGCGTGGTCGAAGCGGGCGCGTCATGGCGGGGACTTTGCGTTGGTGTGACGGGAAACGAAAGGGGGGAAACGGTCGCGGCCGGTTGAATTGCCGCAGGACTGATCAAATCCTGGACAGGATTTCCCTTGCACGGGCGCAATCGGTCTCCATCTGGTCAATCAGCGCCTGCAGCCCGTCGAACTTTAGCTCGGGACGCAGGAAGTCTACAAATGCGACCGACAATTGCGCGTCGTAAAGGTCGCCTTTGAAATCCAGCAGGTTCGTTTCCAGATTTGGCGTGTTTTCACCGAACATCGGACGAATGCCCAAACTGGCCGCGCCCATATAGGTGCCGATATGTGGCCCGGTCAACACCTCGACCTTGACCGCATAGACCCCAAACCGCGGCAAGTGAAGGCCGGCCACGCTCATGTTCGCGGTTGGGTATCCCAGTTCCCGCCCGCGCTTTTCACCATGGATGACCGGGCCATCTATCCGGTGCCAATGGCCCAGCATGGCGGCCGCGTCACGCGGACGCCCATCGGTCAGCGCCGCCCGGATTGCGGTGGATGAGATCTCGGTTCCGCCGGTCGCCATGATCGGCGCAATGGTGACACCGAACCCATGCGTGCGACCCAGCGATTCAAGAGTGGAGGCTGCGCCGGTTCGCCCGGCACCGAACAAAAAGTCCGCGCCCACCACGACATGTGATACGCCCAGCCCGTCCACCAAGACCTGTTGGACGAATGCCTCGGGGGACATCGCTGCCATGACCGCGTCAAACGGCAGCTCATAAAGCTGGTCGACGTTCAGTTTTTTAAGGCGATGCATCCGTGCGGGCGGGTTCATAAGGCGAAATGGCGCAGCCCCGGGGTTAAAGTATTCACGCGGGTGCGGCTCGAACGTAACAACGCCCAAAGGCGCGCCCAGCCTGCGCGCAAGGTCAATCACCGATTGGTGCCCCAGATGGACACCATCAAAATTGCCCATCGCGACCGAGCTACCCCGGTCTGCAATCTGCACCCCTTGCCAGTGATGATAGACCTTCATCTTGCCCCGCTGGCGGGGCCCCCGCCTTTAGTCGAACTTGCGGCTTGGC
>JAUSPL010000295.1 GCA_030656535.1 Gemmobacter sp. | reverse complement strand
GATTTGAAAAGGCCCGCGGTTTCCCGCGGGCCTTTTTGTTGGGGAGATGGCCTGTGGCTTAGTGAACGACCACGGTGTCGCGTGGTGCGTCATGCCGACCGGATGACCGCCCGTCGATCAACAATCCCTCAGGTCCTGTCGTCACATGCACCACAGCCCCATCCAGAACCCCTCCGCCCAGGATCATCTGCGCCATAGGGTCCTGCAGATGACGCTGAATCACCCGCTTCAGCGGGCGCGCCCCGAAGACAGGGTCATATCCCGCATCGGCCAGCCACTGCTTGGCATCGGCGTCCAGATCCAGCGTGATCTTGCGGGCTTCGAGCCGCTTGACCAGACGGCGTAGCTGGATGTCCACGATCCCGGTCATGTCGCCACGCGTCAGCCGGTCAAAGATGATCGTCTCATCCAGACGGTTCAGGAATTCGGGGCGGAAATGCCCGCGCACCGCTTCCATCACCTCGGCCTTGGCCGCCGAGCTCTCGGTGCCTTCGGGCAGCAGGCTAAGGGCCTGCGATCCAAGGTTCGACGTCAGCACGATCAGCGTCTGCTTGAAGTCCACCGTCCGGCCATGGCCATCGGTCAGCACGCCATCGTCCAAAACCTGCAACAGCACGTTGAACACATCCGGGTGCGCCTTTTCGACCTCGTCGAACAGCACGACCTGATAGGGCCTGCGCCGCACGGCTTCGGTCAGCACGCCGCCTTCCTCATAGCCAACATAGCCCGGAGGCGCCCCGATCAACCGCGCGACCGAGTGTTTCTCCATGAACTCGGACATGTCGATCCGAACCATCGCCGCGTCATCGTCGAACAGGTACTCGGCCACTGCCTTGGTCAGTTCGGTCTTGCCCACACCCGTCGGCCCAAGGAACAGGAACGACCCCAAGGGGCGGCCCTCGTCGTTCAGGCCAGCCCGCGCGCGGCGCACGGCATTGGACACAGCAACCACTGCGTCACGCTGTCCGATCACCCGCTTGCCCAGTTCTTCCTCCATCTTCAGCAGCTTTTCGCGCTCGCCTTCCAACATCTTGGATGTCGGAATTCCGGTCCAGCGCTCGATCACTTCGGCGATCTGTTCGGGGCGCACCGCGTCAGACACCAATTTCTCGGCATCACGGTCTTCGGCCTCGGCCAGTTGCTTTTCCAGACCTGGGATGCGGCCATACTGCAATTCCCCGGCTTTGCCGAAGTCGCCATCTCGTTTGGCGATTTCAAGATCGGACCGGGCGCGCTCCAGCTTTTCCTTCAGATCCCGCGCCCCTTCCAGACGGTCGCGCTCGGCCTGCCATTGTGCGGTCATTTCGGCGCTGCGTTGCAAGGTATCGGCCAGTTCCCGTTCCAGCTTTTCCAGCCTGTCCCGCGATGCGGCATCATCCTCGCGCTTCAACGCCTCGGCCTCGATCTGCTTTTGCAGGATTTCGCGGTCCAGCGCGTCCAGTTCCTCGGGCTTGCTGTCCACTTCCATCCGCAGGCGGCTGGCGGCTTCGTCCATCAGGTCGATCGCCTTGTCGGGCAGGAAGCGGTCGGTGATATAGCGGTGCGACAGCGTCGCCGCCGCAACCAAGGCGCTGTCGGCGATGCGGACCCCGTGGTGAAGCTCGTACTTCTCCGTGATCCCGCGCAGGATGGAAATCGTGTCCTCGACCGGGGGTTCATTGACCATCACCGGCTGGAACCGGCGGGCAAGGGCTGCGTCCTTTTCCACATGCTTGCGGTATTCATCCAGCGTGGTGGCACCCACACAGTGCAATTCACCCCGCGCAAGCGCCGGTTTCAACAGGTTCGCGGCGTCCATCGCGCCATCGGCCTTGCCCGCGCCGACCAGCGTGTGCATCTCGTCGATGAACAGGATGATCTCGCCAGCGGCATTGGTGACCTCGGACAGGATCGCCTTCAGTCGCTCTTCGAACTCGCCGCGATACTTGGCACCTGCGATCAGGCTGCCCATGTCCAGCGCCAGCAGTTTCTTGTCACGCAGGGATTCCGGCACATCACCGTTGACAATGCGCAAGGCCAGACCTTCGGCAATCGCCGTTTTCCCCACGCCGGGTTCACCGATCAGCACCGGGTTGTTCTTGGTCCGGCGTGACAACACCTGCATCGTGCGGCGAATTTCATCGTCACGTCCGATGATCGGGTCGATCTTGCCTTCACGCGCAGCTTCGGTCAGGTCGCGGGCATATTTCTTTAGCGCGTCATAGCCCTCTTCGGCTGACGCACTGTCCGCTTTCCGTCCCTTGCGAATGTCATTGATCGCTGTGTTCAGCTTTTGCGCGGTGACGGCACCGGCATCCAATGCGTCCTTGGCATTGCTGGTCACCATGGCAAGCGCCATCAGGATGCGCTCGACCGGGACAAAGCTGTCACCAGCTTTTTTCGCCAGCGTTTCAGCCTGGTCCAGAACCCGCACAAGTGACCCGTCGGTGTAAACCTGCCCTTCACCGCCGGAAACCTTGGGCTGTTTGGCGACGGCGATGTCTACGGCCTCGATCACGCGCGCGGGTTCACCGCCCGCACTGCGGATCAGGTTGGCCGACAGCCCCTGATCGTCATCCATCAAGGCTTTCAGAAGGTGTTCCGGCACCAAGCGCTGGTGGCCCTCGCGCAGTGCAATCGTCTGGGCCGCATTCAAGAAGCCACGCGAACGCTCAGTGAACTTTTCAAGGTTCATCATATTTCCTTTCATGAAGCGTCAGCGCCGGATGCCCAAAGCAGGCACATCTCCTGCTGACCTTTCCAGTGATGTGGGATGGCGTTTTGGCCAATGCAACACCCCTGCGACAAATCTGTGCAGGTCAGACGTCAACAGGGTTTCGACGGTCTAGCGCGGCTTGGGCGTCAGCAATTTCGCGGGTCGGATCGCTTCGGCTGCTTTGAACAGGCTGAAGGTCTGGTTGACATAATTCACGACACCGGAAATCTGTTCCATATAGGCGGTCAGCTCGGGGGTCTTTTCGGCTTCAACCACCTGCACAGGGCGGTCCGGCCCTTCGCCCTCGAACTGGCAATAGAACAACGGCTCGCCGCGCCTCAACACGATATCCTTGCTTGGGTCATGCCACTCGAACGCCCACATCAAGGGGCGCGGCCAGATGTTCAACGGAAACCGACCGCCAAAGATGGTGCCGGGCAAGGGGTCGGGCCGATAATGGGCAAACGTTCCCAACTGCGTCAGATACACGGTCTCATCTGCAATAAAGCAATACGGCAGGGTCATCTGGATTGTGGGCCGGTCCGGGTAACGCCACTCGACTTCGGACACGAGCGTCAAGACTTCGTTCAGCTTGTTGGCCCGCACCGGAGACGCGATGCCCGCGCGGTTGACAAGGTGGGGTTTGCCCTTGTCATCGCGCCCAAAGCCGATGTTCAGATCGAACGGGCATTTCACGACAAAATAGCGGCTTTCAAGCTGGATGACAGCCGGGCAGCGGCTGGCGGATTTGGCATGCGCCTTGTTGGTCTGCCGGAACGACAGCCGCTCGGGCGGTTCGTACAAGACGCCACCCTTGTCAGTGGTTCGAAACCAGCCAACAGTAATCGGGCCGGATTTCGGATCCTCGGGGGGGCGCGATACCGTGACGTTCAAATCCATGTTCCGGTCCTTTCAACCTCAATGTCGCAATGGTGGAAAATTCAATTCGCCAAGTCAATCTTGCAACGCATCCGGCTCGGGCATACCCAACGAAAACGGCGCCGCTGCCCCACGCAGATCATCAATCGACAATGGCGCGACCGGTCGGGCCAACCTGTTGCGCACGACCCAGAACAGCCGCGTTTCGGCCCGGGTAATCGCAACATAGGCCAGGCGCTTCCACAAGGGAATCCCCGCCTCGGATCGCCCGGCCTGTGCCGCCGCCCAAAGGTCAGGGGCAAACACCTGCACGTTTTCCCATTGTGACCCCTGGGCCTTGTGGATCGTGACCGCCGCCCCGTGCAAGAACGCCGCCCCCATCCGGGCCGCTGACGGGATAAAGGGTTCTTCTTCGTCGGGCTTTTCGATCTTGATGATGGCCGCAGCCGACACCTGCGGCTCTTCGGCGCCGAACACATGCAAACGGGCAAAGCCGTCCTTTTTGCCAGGCCCAAGGTACACGACCTGCGCGCCCTTGATCAGACCCCGCGCTTCCAGGTCGATGCGCTTCTTGCGATGTTTCAAGGGCAGTTCAATCCCGTCGCAGACCAGCGGCTCCCCCGGCAGCAATTCAAACTCGGGGGCGCCATGTGCGGCACGGAATGCGGTGATCAACCGGATTCGGGTGGCATTTCGCCACACAAGGACCGGGGACCGGGCCATCAGATCACTGTCCACCCGCTGCGCCACCACCACCCGATCATCCGTGCGGGCGGCGCGCTCCACCATCCGTTCAAACTCTTCAAACATCAGTCCGGGATCGGCAAGCGCATGGGCCAGATCCAGGATCGGGTTGCCCTGTTCCTGTCGGTGGATCCGGCTCAGATGCAGACGGCGATCGTCGGGCAGCCGGTCGAATACCATTTCCCCCGACAAGCCGACGGGCGCCAACTGTGCCGGGTCGCCAAACAGGACCAGCGTGGGGAATATTTCCTTCAGGTCGTCCAACTGGCGTTCATCCAGCATCGAGGATTCGTCAACAAAGCCGATGTCCAGCGGTTCTTCACGCCGCTTCCAGCCCTTGATGAAATCGGACCCGCGCAGACCCGCCGCTGCCAAGGCCGCCGGGATTGATTTGACGCTGTCATAGAACGCCTTTGCGCGGTCCAGGGCCAGATCGGTCAGTTCCTCCATCACCGGACGTTCACCCGTTCCAGCCAGCCATTCCGCCAGCTTTTCGTACTCGGGCGCATAAATCGGTGTGTACAGGATCCGGTGTATGGTGGTCGCGGGGACACCGCGATTGCGCAACACGGACGCGGCCTTGTTGGTTGGTGCCAAAATGGCCAGCGTGCGTCTGTCTTTCCGACGCCGACCCTCAAAATCGCCGGAAACCAGATCAACGCCCGCGTCGGTCAGGGCCCTCACCAGCGCCGCGAGCAACATCGTCTTGCCGGACCCGGCCTTGCCCGTGACGGCCAGCACACCACCCGTCGCGCCATCTGCGGGCAGCAGTATGCCGTCCTCCAGGTCGACGCCGGCGTCGTGCAAAAGCGCCGCAACGCGATCATACGCCTGGGCCTGATCGTCTGAAAAGGTGATTGCTGGAACTGACATGCACGCGACCATAACCGCCCGCGCCGGGGGCCGCCAGTCGCTACGGCGTCAGTTGCGGCCCCGTTTTGGCGGGCCACCCTCGCTGGTATCGGTATCTTGTTCTGTCATTTCGGCGCGCGCAACCTTCAAGGCCTCATCCACCTTTTGCGCCAAGGCGACCATCCCATGGAGTTGCGCATAGGTTTTCATGTCCGTCAGGACATCGATGATCCAAGCATGCCGCATCACGATCGCACCGGATAAGGTTAACCAAATTTAACCTTACCACGCTCACTCCCGTTGGATTAACCACTCATCCGGCAACTATGCGTTTCCGCACGCTCAACAAACATGCACCCGCCGGGCAAGGTGCGCGGCGGGTGACAGGATTGGACGGCGATCAACGGTTGCGGCTTGCTTCCAGCGTGTCGTCAAAAGTGCGCAGGCCCGTGTGAGGTGCCTGTACAAGCACGGCCATGTTGCCGGGCTTGTGCTGATTGCGCAGCATTTTGGTATGCGCCATCGGGATGTCAGCCCAAGGGAACACCTCGGACATGCAGGGGTCGATCCGACGCTCAAGCATCATCTTGTTGGCTGCCGCCGCCTGCTTCAGGTGGGCAAAGTGCGACCCCTGCAGGCGTTTTTGGTGCATCCACATGTACCGCACGTCGAAGGTGCAGTTGAAACCGCTGGTCCCGGCGCAGATCACCACCATCCCGCCCTTCTTGCACACCAGCGCCGAAACCGGAAATGTAGCCTCGCCGGGGTGTTCAAACACCATGTCGACGCTGATTCCCTTGCCGGTGACGTCCCAGATCGCCTTGCCGAACTTGCGGGCCTCTTTCAGCCAATCATTGTATTCTTGGCTGTTGACCTTGGGCAATTGGCCCCAGCACTTGAACTCGTTGCGGTTGATGACGCCCTTGGCGCCCAGACCCATCACGAACTCTCGCTTGGATTCGTCCGAGATGACCCCGATCGCATTGGCACCAGCCGCGTTGATCAACTGAATGGCAAACGACCCAAGCCCCCCCGACGCGCCCCACACCAGCACGTTCTGCCCCGGCTTCAGGTCATGCGGTTCATGGCCGAACAACATCCGATAGGCTGTCGCCAATGTCAGGGTGTAACAGGCCGCCTCTTCCCACGTCAGGTGTTTGGGCCGCGGCATCAACTGCTGGGCCTGGACCCGCGTGAACTGGGCGAACGACCCGTCAGGCGTCTCGTAGCCCCAGATCCGCTGGGACGGCGAAAACATCGGGTCACCGCCGTTGCATTCCTCGTCGTCGCCGTCGTCCTGATTGCAGTGGATCACGACCTCGTCGCCGACCTTCCAGCGCTTGACCTTGTCGCCCACCGCCCAGACAATGCCTGACGCATCAGACCCTGCGATATGATACGGCTGCTTGTGGCTGTCGAACGGGCTTATTGGCACGCCAAGACCGGCCCAGACCCCGTTATAGTTGACACCGGCAGCCATCACCAGGACCAGCACCTCGTGGCTGTCGATGGCCCATGTATCGACCACCTCAACCTGAAACGACTGATCGGGTTCACCGTGACGGTCACGACGGATTGCCCAAGCATACATCTGTTTGGGCACATGACCCAAGGGTGGCATTTCGCCGACCTCATACAGGTCCTTCACCGGGGCGTCATAGGCGACGATATTCTGATGCGTATCCAGAGCCATGCGGGCCTCCTCGTTCGGACGTGGCAGTTTGGGTCGTTTTGCGCGGTTCAATCATGCCGCGACGCAGAATCGAAGCTCGATTGGGGCAGCAATATTCGCTGATACGCAATAATGCAATATCATGAAGCCATATTTTGTAACTTTATGTCCGCCGCATTGCAGCAAAGCATCACCCTGAGCCGATGCTGTTGAAAAGTCATCGTTGCCCTGCGGCAAGTCCGTTGATTCAGTCAGCAATGAGGGGGCTTGGAGGACTTCGTGATGAAGGGGGCGCAACCGGCACCTGCCCAGTTGTTTCATGGCTTCGATCTGGAGCGGTTCGTTTCCCAAAACCATATGTTGGCCAGTTCCTTGATGTGGACGGCAGGCGCAACCGCTTCGCCCCTTCTACAGCCGCCCTTGTCGTCCCTCGATTGACCCCGAATTGATCGTGCGGGTGTTGGTGGGTGGATAGTCGAACCCAGTCTTCAAGCGGCGCCGCAGATGGATGAAGGCCGACGCATTTCATCGTACATTCAGAACCTTGGTCAAGAACGCGGGCCTCCAATGCGCCATGATCGACGGCAGCATCGTCATGGTTCCCTGACACGAAGAAGGCGCAAGAGGTGGCCCAAAAGCCAAGTCATCGGGCGCTCTCGCGGCGGTGTGACGACGAGCATCGTGGCCTTGTCCGACACGCTCTGCAGTCTGATCGACGTCCGCCGACTGCCCGGGCAGGACCGCGACCTGCGCGGCAAGGTGGCGCGGATCGAGGGCCCGACCTGCGGCCAGTTCCTCGTCGGCCGGACATTCGATGCCAACCGGGTCCGTGAGGCGTTGGCAGCGGCCAGGGTAGAGGCGGTCATCCCGCCAAAATCCAACCGCCGCTTCCCCGCTGACTTCGACCGCGACACCTGCAAAATAGCGGCACCTGATCGCGGGTTTCTTCGGGAAACTCAAGGAATACAGAGGTATCGGCATGCGCTGCAGCAAGACCGACACAAGCTACAGCGTGGCCATCGCCATCGATCATTCGACGGAAATGAACTTCAACAGACCTTCGGTCTTTAATCACGAAATCGAGTTGACTTTTTCAACAAATCCGCTTTTTTCCAGCCTTTGATGAACTGAGGCAGCATAGAACTCCAGCAGCGCCCGGCCTTCGGGCAGAACCGTCAGATCAGCCGCCACAATTCCGCGTCCGATCAATGGGGCAAGGCCCTCGTCAACCACGGCGTCGCCCCCTTGTGGCGGCATCCTCAGAACGGCTCCGTCAGCCGACAGCAGGCCCGCCAGCTCGCGAACGCGACTGTCCAGATCTGCGCGCGAGGTGACGCCCGCAGCCAGCGCTGCGGCCACCAACGGCACCGGCAAAATGGGCACGACCCGAGCAATTTCGTCCATCAGACACAGGCCCAGCGCCTCGGACGGATCCGCAGCGCCTTGGGCCATGAACGCGCGCAAGGATACGGGCGCGCCAAATCCCGCCGCCGCCGTACCGAACCCGGAAAAGCGTCCCCGAAGCTTCCGCCACAGCAGCCGCAAGACAAAAGCGGCGATAGCCATCGGCTTGGCCCTGAAACGTCGTGTCCCGGCCTGCGAGGCTTCGGTCAGGACACGGTCTTCCAGGACGCGATCATAGGCCAACCCGACCGGAACAAAGACAACGTCCCGCCCGCCAGGGTCGAACCCCTGAACGATATAACTGATCAACCCCATCCGGGCCGGGCCGACCCGCCCGTCAAGGCTGAGGCCGCCTTCGGGAAATATCGCCTGGGTGGCGCCCTCGGCCGTCGCCATCTGGACATATCTTGCCAAGACTTTTCGATACAACGGGTTTCGGCTGCCACGACGGATGAAATAGGCACCCATCGCGCGGATCAGGCGCGATAGCGGCCAGACGCGCGCCCACTCGCCCACCGCATAGGAAATAGCCGACCGATTGGCCACCAGCCACGTCACAAGGATATAGTCCATGTTGCTGCGGTGGTTCATGACAAATATCACCGTGGCGGTGGTGTCGATTTCGGCCAGCGCCGGTGCAACCTTGCCGATCCGCACCCGGTACAACGCACGGCTGATCCTGCGTGTCGCCTTGGTCGCGAACCCGAAATAAACCGAAGCCGAAAACCCGGGTACGATTTCCCGGGCATAGGTATGCGCTTCTTGAAACGCGACTGACGGCGGCACGCCGGTTTCCGCGGCGTGGTCCGCCACCGCCTTTGTTACCAAGGGATCATGCACCAGCCGGACAATCATGTCCTGCCGGCGCGCCAACTTGAACGGTTCAATAGGGCGGGCCAGCCGCAGATTCAGCCGTGCGACCGCCTTTTCCATGCGCCGCCGGAAATACCAGCGGACCGAAGGGGCCAGGATGCGGTCGAGGGCGGCAATGGCCGACAAACCAAGCACAAGGACAAGGACCCACAGCGGAAGTTCAACTGTTCGCATCATGCCAGCGACAGTGGCAGGAAGGGCTGCGGCGGTAAACTGCTTCTTGCACCGGCCGCAGCCCCACGGTCGTTACTCGTAAGTAAAGGTTCCTACGGTGCAGGTATCAATACCTTCACGCACCAGAACGTCG
>JAUSPL010000291.1 GCA_030656535.1 Gemmobacter sp. | reverse complement strand
TTTTTGCACATGGCAGCGGCAGCAGCCGGAACAGCCCGCGCAATCGCCAGGTCGCCGGAGCGTTGCAGGCGGCGGGCCTTGCGACATTGCTTTTTGATCTTCTGACACCCGAGGAAGCCGCTGACCGGGCAAATGTCTTCTGCATCCCTTTGCTGGCAGACCGCGTGTGTGCCGCCCTGCGCTGGATCGGCCACCAGCCCGGGCTGGCCGGTCTGCCGGTCGGCCTGTTTGGCGCCAGCACTGGTGCCGCCGCCGCGCTGGTTGCGGCAGCACAGATGCCCGATGTTGCCCTTGCCGTGGTGTCGCGGGGTGGACGGCCGGACCTTGCGGGTCCGGCTCTGGCAGAGGTCCGCGCGCCCACGCTGCTTGTCGTTGGCGGCGAGGATCATCAGGTGATTGACCTCAACCGTGCAGCCCTTGCGTCGCTGACCTGCACCAAGGCGCTGCAGATCGTACCCGGCGCAACCCATCTGTTCGAGGAACCCGGGACACTTGATCAGGTCGTGGCCCTGGCGCAGACTTGGTTCAGCATGCACCTGAAGGGGCCGTCAGACCATGGACGCCGGTCAGGGTGACATCCTGCGCCTGATCCTTGGCGGGCGTGATGACCGGACGGGTATGTGATCAGATCCTCTGTCATCCCAGTTCCCTGCGCTTACTTGAAACCCGGGCGACCTCAGGTGCGCATTGCTGCGTCCCTCCGCGCAAGTGTCGACAGGATCGCACCGCCATCAAGAGGCGTTCCGATCAGGGCACCAACACAGCGGCACCTTTCAAAGTCCCCGCACGCAGCGCGTCGAGCGCTGCGTTTGCCGCTTCCAGTGGTTAGGCCGTCGTGCTGGTCTTGACCTTGGCGGCCGCAGCCAGTGGAAAAAATTCCTCCCCATCGGCACGGGTCAGGTTGGCGACGGATCTGATCGAGCGTTCCTGCCACAGGTCGGCATAGGGAAAGGCCGGGATATCCCACATGTGGATACCGCCGGTCACCACGGTGCCCCCCTTGCGCAGGCTTTTCAGGGCTTGCGGCACCAGCGTCCCGACCGGCGCAAAGATCAGCGAGGCGTCAAGCTGGGCTGGCGGCATCATGCCTGATGGCCCGGCCCAGCAGGCGCCAAGACCCCGCGCGAAGGCCTGCGCTGTATCATCGCCATCGCGGGTAAAGGCGAAGACCTCACGCCCTTGCCAGTCCGCGATCTGGCACAGGATGTGGGCTGCAGCCCCAAAGCCCCAGATGCCCAGCTTCTGGGCCGGCCCCGCCATGCGCAGCGCCCGGTAACCGATCAGCCCGGCACAAAGCAGGGGCGCCAATGCGACCGGATCCGCCGTTTCGGACAGTGCAAAGACATAATCTGCATCTGCCACGCAGTATTCGGCAAACCCGCCGTCCCGGGAAAAGCCGGTGAACTGCGGAGCATCGCACAGGTTTTCTGCCGCGCGCAGACAATAGGGGCAATGCCCGCAGGTCGCACCAAGCCAAGGCACCCCAACCCGCTGACCGAGAACGGGTTTGGAAACCCCCGTGCCTATCGCGTCAATGCGGCCAACGACCTCGTGCCCCGGAATCAATGGCAGTTTCGCGCCCGACAGATCGCCGTCCAGAATATGCAGGTCGGTCCGGCAGACCCCGCAGGCCTCAACGCGAAGGCGCACCTGACACTGCCCCGGAACGGGAACGGGCGCATCGCGCAAGACCAGCGGGCCGCCGATGGAGTCAAGGATCAGGGCGCGCATTGCAGCATCCTTTCTGGAAATGATCTTCCGCGCGGTCCAAAGGGGCGGCAATGATCACAATCATCCCTGCAGAATTATTCGTCGGGCTTGTGCCGGCACCACATCTCCTGTGCCGGGAATTGCACGATCAGACGAAGAACACCAACCCGCGGCAGGTCCAGGTCGGCGTTTGTTAGACATGCAACGCGGACAGCCTCAAGACTACCGATGGGTCCTGACACCGCCAGTATGGGCGTTGCGTGATCACCCTTGATTGCCGGAAGGTCCATGACGGGACGCGCAGAATGATGGATGCCAATGCGCGACGTCAGACCCCGAAGGGGTAGGTGTCGGGCAATCCCCCGGTCTGTCTGGCGGGCAGCGGCGTGACGGCAGTGGTCTTGTCGATCCAGACATATTCGTCGAACTGGCGCGGCAACTCGGCCTCGAAATAATGGCTCGCAAGCTCGGTTTCCGGGCGGTAGATCACGCCGATGGCACGTTCCAGCCGGGGCATCGACAACTCTGTCACCACGTCCAATTCCTGTCCGGGGCGCATCGGCAGGATCAGGCCGGGCAAGCCGGTCTGATGGAACTGGTATTCATAGCTTTGACGGTGAGACGGGCGCACGGCCTTTGCCTCCATCGCGCCGCCCCAGTCGGTTGCGGCAGCCACAGTGCCATGGTCAGTGCCAAAGCCGATCCGGTAAGACTGATCGCCGAACCCACGCGCGCACATCTCGCCCAGATTGTGTTCGCCGCGCCGTGTCATCTCGGTCGCGCGCGCATCGCCGATATGCGAATTGTGCGCCCAGACCACCGCCTTGGCCGTGGGGCCGTGATGCTGCATCACATTCTGCAAGGTCTCGAACATATGCCCGTCTCGCAGGTTCCAGGACGCGCGCGAACCGTAATACATCACGCGGTAATAGCGCTCGGCATTGGTGACAAGATAGGCACTCTGCTGCGCATCGAACAGGCGTTCCCCATCGTTGCGGACATACTCAAGACGCTTGCGGTGCAGATCGACCAGCACTTGCGTGACGTCCTCTGCACACTCGCGGTAGGCGCCGATCAAGGCGGCATGGCCGTAAGCGGCGGGGTCGGCCTCCCACGGGCCGAGGCAACTGAAACGGGCGCGGGCTAAAGTGGCAAGGTCTGGATCGACGTCCTGAAGATAGTCGATGATGGCGCGGGCCGAGGTGAACAGGCTGTATAGGTCCAGCCCGAAAAATCCGGCGCGCAACGGGGCGGGCTTGCCCGCGTTCCAGCCATGCAACCAGGTGACGAAGGCGTGCATTTCGGTGTTGCGCCACATCCAGGTCGGAAAGCGGGCAAATGCCTCCCAATCGGCGGGCGGGGCATCGCGGTGGCGCACAAAGTGGTCGATCCGGGCGGCATCGGGCCAGTCCGCCTCGGCCGCGACGATGGTAAAGCCCTTTTCTTCAATCAGACGTTGCGTGATCCGGGCGCGAAAGCGGTAGAACTCGGCGGTACCGTGGCTCGCCTCGCCGATCAAGACGACGCGGCGATCCCCGATCCGGTCGACCAGCGGCGTCAGATCTGCCATCTCGACGCTTTGGAACGCCTCGGCATGGCGCGCGATCAGGTCTGGCAGGGTCTGGGGCGTTTTGGGCGGGGTGGCCAGGATCTGCGCCGACCCGATGTCGGGTTCGGGCGGCTCTCCCTCCCACCCCTGATTGCCGATCAGCGTGACAAAGCGAAGATCCGCCAGATCTTCTTGCACGAACTGGCCGTGGTCGTGGCGCGTGACCCTGACAAGCTCCTGCGCGCGCGGGTCATGGCCGACCGGCACCACCATGCGGCCACCGGGGGCAAGCTGATTTTTCAGCACTTCCGGCACAAAGGGCGCGCCCCCCGACACCAGGATCGCGTCAAACGGTGCCTCTTCGATCCACCCTTGGGTGCCGTCGTCGTGCCGCAGATGAAAATTCCGGCATCCGATGTCGATCAGGGTGGAGGCGGCAATTTCGGCATGTTGGCCGACGCGTTCGATGATGAAAACCTGCCCCGCGATCACGGCCAGAACAGCCGCGACATAGCCAGTACCCGCGCCGATCTCGAGCACCTTTTCGCCGCCCTTCAGTCCCAGCGCCTCGATCATGTAGGCCACGACATAGGGCTGGATCAGCGTAAGACCGTCCGCCACGGGAACCGGCCGGTCTTCATAGGCGATGTCGCGCAGGTGTTCTGGCAGAAACTCATGACGCGGGATCAGACGCATCGCTGACAGGACCTTGTCACTTCGCACGCCGCGCGCGACGATCTGGCGGCTGACCATGTCCCAACGCAGTCTTGCAGGGTCTTCCATATTCGACACTCCCCTTCAGAAAGGCCAGGATTGCCTGTGAATCGGTTGGCCGGCAGTGATGGCGGTCAATGCGTGCGTCCCTCGTTGCATGAAATCTGCACGCCATGGGTTTCTTGAAATGCAAAGGGGCTTTCATGTTTGCCGATCGGGACGAAGCGGGACGTGAACTGGCCCGGCACCTGCTTGCGATGCGTGATCAGGCACCGGTCATCTTGGCTCTGCCGCGCGGTGGAGTACCGGTTGCCGCGCGCATCGCCGAGGCATTGAACGCCCCGCTTGATCTGATGCTGGTCCGCAAGATCGGTGTCCCCGGCCACCGCGAACTGGCTGTCGGCGCGATCGCGGGGCCGGATGGCCAGACGATGGTGACCAACCCCGAAGTGGCAGCGATGGCAGGGCTGGACACGCACGACATTGAACAGCTGGCCGACGCAGAGCGCGTCGAGTTGCGCCGCCGTCATGGGCTGTATCTGAACGACCGCGCGCCGATTGATTTGGCAGGCAAGACGGTGATTCTTGTCGATGACGGGATCGCAACAGGTGCGACGGCAAAGGCCGCGTTGCTTGCGCTCCGCACGGCGGCTCCAAAGCGGATCGTGCTCGCGGTTCCCGTGGCGTCCACCGAGGCGGTCGCGGCGCTGCGGCCATTTGCCGATGAAATCATCTGTCTTGCCATTCCGCAGATCTTCCACGCCGTCGGCGCCCACTACCGCGATTTCCCGCAAGTCGAGGATGCAGAAGTGATCCAAACCCTCGCATCTCATCGACCGCAGGTGAAGCCTTCACAGACATAAGTTCTTCGCTGGAAGGTTTGGCTTGGGAACAGAACCGCTCTCCGCCCGCAGATGATCCGGGCGTTTGCCATGATCCGGGACATGCATCTGATCTTGACCGTTCCGGTTCATCGACGTTTTTCAGCACCACGACCCCCAAGTGAGGGGTCGGCGTGACAATTTAATCTCGGTCGGACACGGGCGTCACGCCCGCACTGCCCTTGCATACCATCTGCAATTCAGGCGCGGTGTTGACCCGCAATCGCGTGATGCGTTCAGGCTGGCTACGGAAACCGCCCGCGATTTCCGGATCAGTCAGGCCAAGATCGGCCAAAGCGGCGACTGCGGTTCCGGGATACGGGCCCAGAACGTGGCAGGGGTCACCTGCACCAGTTCCTTTGCAGGCGACTGATTTGCGTTGGCTTTTCACGGTGAGTACCGTCGGCATGCGTGTGCGCCCCTGTCTGAATGGCCAAGTGACCCTGAGACACCTCGCACAAGAAGATCACCTGCATCATTGCCAGGACGCGGCAGGTTCGCGTTGAACGCGGTCAGGGCGTGGCCACTCCACACCCTCAAGACAGCAGAGGGTCATACCGCGTTGCGTTGCCTTTCCCGCTCAGACGAACTGCTTGCCTTGTCTCAGGGCAAGGATCGGCAGCAGTCCTGCGCCTGTACCAAGTCAGGACCTTGCGCCACGGGACGCGCAAGGCCGCCCTCGCATCACCCCGCGGGGACCGAAGGCGGCGGTTGGCCTGCAACCGGCTCTTGCGGGAGGCGCGCAGCAAGCGCCCGCAGCATGCCGGTTGACAGCGCCCCGATCCCGAACAGCACCAGCACGAAGTTCACCATCCAGCCCAGCACCGGCACAAAGTTCAGCAGCGAAAATACCAGCACCCCACAACCAAGCAGAGCAATTCGCAGCCCCAGTCCCGGATCTTCGTGCCCGTCAAAGGCCAGATACAACCGCAGCGCCACCACATAGGCCCCAAACACATAGCCAAGCGTCCAGACCACGAGGATCGCCAGCACCACGATTGGCACGAAGGGCAGGCCAATCACCGTCATCACCGCGACGGGTACCAGCCCCATCAGCGTGGCAATGCCCAGCAATCCGAACAGAACCATCAGCGCAGGCCGTTGCGTTCCCGACCGACGCAAGGTCTCAACCCGCTGCGGGGCCAGCGCCAGAAGCGCCCCGCCCAGCAAGATCAGAAACCCCAGCGTCACCAGAAACGCTGTCACGAGGGCAAGGGTACCGGGCAATGCCGGCATGTCGCGGCCCGGCCAGCCATCGCGCTGGTCGCGCATGTGCTCGAACCGGGCCATCAGGGGTGGGGTCTTGTGATAGACCACCCGCCCGGCGGGAATGACCTCGGGCGGGATGGTCACGGGCTCGGGGGCCGAATATGTCAGCGTGCCGGAAATGCGCGCCCTGGGGCCAAAGGTGATCGTGCCGCCCTGCAGCAATGCATCCCCGGTGACGGCGGCATTCAGTGCGACCTCACCCCCGGTCGCAGCCAGCGCCCCTTCGACGGGCCCATCGATCGTGATCGTGCTGCCCAGCATCCTGGCATTGCCCGTTATGACCGCAGTGTCGGTGGTGCGCAGGGAAAAGCCGATCATCGACAGATCGCCGCCCACCGGCGCACGCAACGTGGCAGTGGCACCGGCGGCATACAGATCGCCGGCCACTTCTGCCTCCAGATCAAGATCAAAGCCCGCCACATGGGCGTCGCCTGCCACGCGCCCCTTTGTCAGCACCGCCCCGCCCGATGCGAAGACATCACCCGGCGCCTGCAATTCCGGCATGCCGGAGGATGCCGTGATGAAGGTATCGGTGCCATTCGTCTGCAGCGCCGTCTCGGCCAAAAGCGGAGAGACTGTCGCAGCAGCCCAAAGGACCGACCCAAGCAGCGCAATGGCGCGTGATGAAGCCCGCATGACAAACTCCTCCTGGACCAAGTACGGGCATTCTGCGCGCCTTCTGCTGAGCTTCATTGATGACCATCAATGCATGGCCAGGCAGGAGTGTTGAAAATGCGTTTGCAACCTTATCATTGGATCAACAGCCTTGCAGCTTTCCAACCCCACACCGCCCAAATTCCGCCTGTCCTCGGCCCCCAAGATGGCACACATGGGGCTCCCCCCGATCGAAGTGCCGGGCAACAGCCCGTCCGAAGCGCCCGGCGACACCCCATCAGAGACGCCCCCCGTCGCACCCCCTGAGTCCCCTGCGGATTTCCCGCCCGAACGCGAACCTGAAACCCCGACCGAACTGCCCTTCGATCAGCCACCGCCGGAATTCAGGGCCGCGACGTAATCCGCATATGTCCCGGTGATGATCGTCGATGCGGCCCAAGGATTGCTGCTGACCAATGCCCATGTTGTGGCAAATGCCAGGCAAATCACGGTGCGCCTGATGGACGGCACCGAAACCTAGGCTAAGGTGGTAGGGGTCGATCCCGAAACCGACGTTGCAGCACTGCGCATCGCGCAAGTGGGACTGGCAGAAATTCCCATCGGTCGGTCATCCTCGCTGCGGGTCGGTGACTATGTCGTGGCAATCGGCAACCCCTTCGGGCTGGAGCAGAGGGTCACGCTGGGCATTGTCAGCGCCCTTGGTCGCCGGGGCTTGGGGATCGAGGGGTATGAGAACTTCATCCAGACAGATGCCTCGATCAACCCCGGAAATTCCGGGGGCGCGCTGGTCAATCTGGCGGTCGAACTAGGGCCCGTGGACATTCATCTTGATGCAATCAAGATAGCGGCAAGGTTCCAACTGGCTGTGTAGCTGCAATCTGTTTTGTCGTAGCGTGTCGCTATGCCTCTGAATTCCTTAATCTTCGCGAAGTAGTTTTCAACCAGATGCCGCCACTTGTAGGCGTCAGCGTCATAGTCCCGCTGATGTTTGCGGTTGGTTTTTGGCGGGATCACAGCAGTTGTGCCGCGCGCGTCCAGTTCTTCCAGGAGCCAATTCGCATCGAACGCTTTATCCGCCATGAGCGCGCCGAAAGAGACATCGCGGATCAGGGGTGCTACGCCCTTCATGTCATGCGCCTGGCCGGGAAGCAGCAGGAAGCGGACCAGATTGCCGAGCGAATCGACCAGCGCGACGATCTTGGTCGTCAGGCCCCCGCGCGAGCGCCCGATGGCCTGAGACCGAGTCCCCCTTTTGCGCCGGTTGCCTTCTGGTGAACCTGAACGATTGTGCCGTCGATAAGCGCGTATTCGAGGTCGGGATCACCGCTCATGGCGTTGAAAAGACTCTCGAACACACCCGCCTTGGCCCATCTGCGGAACCGCCGGAACTGGCTGTTCCAGTTCCCGAAAGCGGGCGGCAGGTCGCGCCACGGCGAGCCGGTCCGAACCCGCCAGAAGACTCCCTCCAGAAACAGGCGATTATCCTTCGCCGTGGCTCCCGCGTCGCTGGCTTTTCCCCGCAAATGCGGCTCAAGCCGCTCCCAAACACGATCCGTCACCACAAAGCGCTGCGCGTTCATTCAAACCTCCATTTGGGAAGTTTGAATCAGAAATCAGACCCGATGGGAATCCTGAATGTCCACGGGCCCTAGTCGGCATCAACACCGCCATCCTGACCCCGTCACAGGGATCAGCCGGGATCGGGTTTGCGATTCCGGTGGATATGGCGATGGCGATTGCGGGCCAGTTGGTGCGCGACGGACAGGTGCGGCGCGGTCAGTTGGGCGTCATCCTTCAGGATGTGACCCCGGATTTGGCGCGGGCCCTTGGCCTTGGCGCCCCCGGCGGCGCGTTGATCGGGCAGGTCGTGCTCGGAAGCGCTGCCCAAGCGGCAGGGTTGCGGCCCCGCGACGTCATTGTCGCGCTGGACGGCGCGGCTGTCACCGATGCGGCGGCCTTGCGTTATCTGATCGGCCTGCGGTCCCCCGAACCGACGGTCACACTGGAAATCATCCGCGACAGCAACAAGATGTCGGTCGCGGCAGTTCTTGGAACTTCGGGCCAGACGCCGACACAGCCCCGCCTGAGAATCAGGCAAAA
>JAUSPL010000285.1 GCA_030656535.1 Gemmobacter sp. | reverse complement strand
CCCACCGAGAATTCCTGCAGCATAGCTGCGGCCTGTTCCATGGTCTTGGCGGCGGGATTGCGTCCGACATAATCCATGATGCGGCCCAGCCCGGCCTTTTCCAGACCGGGTCCGACATCATTCAGACAAAGACCTGAAAGCCGGGTCCGCGCCGTCGCAGCCAGAAACATCCCGTTCAACCCCCCGCGCGACGTGCCAATGATCGCCACCCGGTCCAGACCCAGATGGTCCAGCAACTCCACCGCATCCTTGCTTTCGCGTGGCACCGCGTAGGTCTTTGCCCCGGTCCAATCCGACCCGCCGCGCCCGCGATAGTCCATCCGGATCAAGCGTACATCAGCCAGATGCGGGGCGAGATAGTCAAAGTCCGACCCATTGCGTGTCAGGCCCGCGAGGCACAATACGGGCAGGCCCGCACCTTCGTCACGAAAGGCGATCCGCGCGCCATCTGAGGCGGTGAAATGAGACAGGGTCATAGGCGCTCCGAAAGGTCAGGGATTTGGCTCAGGTCGGTCAACACATGGGCGGGGATGTGGGGCAGGCGGTCAACCGGCGCATGCGCGCGGTTCACCCAAGCCGTGTGAAACCCGAAACGGGCTGCCGCACTGGCATCCCACCCGTTCGAAGACACAAACAAGACCTGATCGGGCCGCACCCCAAGCCGGTCGCAGACAAGTTGATAGACCCGCGGGTCTGGTTTGAAAACGCCAACATCCTCGACCGACAGGACCGCATCCAGATGGGCGTGGATTCCCGCAGATGCAACGGCGGACGCAAGCATGTCAGGTGATCCGTTCGACAAGATCGCGCAGGATTTCCCCCGTGCACGCAGCGCCGCCAATGTTGCGGGGACTTCGGGAAATGCGTCCAGCGCGTCGTAAAGGGCCATAAGGCGCAAGGTCAGTGCTGCGTCATCCAGGCCGGATGCTTCCAGTGCCCAGTCAAGCGCCTGACGGGTCACGTTCCGAAAGTCGGTGTGATCGCCCATGATCGCCCGCAGCCAGGTGTATTCCAGCTGTTTGCGGCGCCAGTCCTCGGCCAGTCTGGGCCAGATTTCGGCAAGCCGTTCCTGACCGGGTTCGCGTGCGGCGCGACGGGCTGCCGCGGTCACATCGAACAACGTTCCATATGCGTCAAAGACGCAGGTGCTGACTGGCATTGGGTCTCTCCTCGTGCGGCAGGTTGGCACAGGGCTGCGACGGTGGAAAGGGGGGCGAATGTATTGTGCGGCGCGCAGGTGGTTTGCCTTTGAAAGGTGCAATGACGAAACTTTTATGTGCTGGCATGGCGTTCACGCTTTCCCTGCACCGGATGGGTGCTAGAACAATTACATGAATTGTGGTTCCAGATCCGGTCGCGGGTCTGCAACGGTGACGTATTTTCAACCATCGCGCGGAGAACTGAATGCTCAAGGCTATCCTGAAACAGGGCATCCTTGGCCTTCTTGTGTTGGCTGCAGGCTTGATGGTCTGGATCTGGTACGTCCCGTCATCCCGGCCGATACTTGAAGGCTATGGCCTTCTGTCCCGGCTTCAGGCGCTTGGCGTTCCCTTGCCACAAGAACAGCCTGCCGCCGCTGCGCCGCAGGGCCGGGGTGGCCCCGGTGCGCCCGGT
This sequence comes from Gemmobacter sp., assembly GCA_030656535.1. GTDB lineage: Bacteria > Pseudomonadota > Alphaproteobacteria > Rhodobacterales > Rhodobacteraceae > JAUSPL01. The sequence goes on along the minus strand of JAUSPL010000285.1, from coordinate 5,267 downwards.
GCGGCGACAGTTGTTGCCGCCGCGCCGACGGAACGGCTGGTGAATGACCGGCTTAGCGCGATCGGCAACGGGCAGGCGCTTCATTCCGTCACGGTGTTGCCCGAGGTCGGGGGGCGTATCGCGGATCTTTTGGTGACCTCGGGCGAACGTGTCACCAAAGGGCAGGTCATTGCCCGGCTGGACGACGAGGCAGAACGCATCGCCGTCGAGCGCGCGACGCTTGTGCTGGACGATGCCCGTGACCGCAGTGACCGCATCACAAGGCTGCAAAGCTCTGGCGTGGCAGCGGATATCCAGATCCGCGAGGCCGATCTGGCGCTTCGGCAGGCCGAACTGCAATTGCGACAGGCGGAATTCGACCTTGCCCGGCGGGCAATTCGGGCACCGATCAGCGGATCGACAGGAATCCTGAACGCAGAAATCGGGCGGCAGGTGACCACCGCCACCGAAATCACGCGGATCGACGACAGGTCAGCTATTGTGGTGGAATTCCACGTTCCCGAACGGCTGGTCGGGCTGATCAAGTCCGGGGACAAGTTGCAGGCGCAGCCCTTGGCGTTGACCGGGACAGATCTTGAGGGCACCATCAGTGCCATCGACAACCGTGTTGATCCCGCCAGCCGCACATTGCTGGTTCAGGCGCGGCTGGACAATGGCGACGACAGTCTGCGCGCGGGGATGTCGTTTGCCATCACCATCGTGTTGCCGGGCGAGGCTGTTCCATCGGTGGACCCGCTGTCGGTGCAATGGGGCACCGAAGGGGCGTTCGTCTGGGTCGTGCGTGAAGGGCGGGCGCAACGTCTGCCGATTCGCATCGTTCAGCGGTCAGCGGATGCAGTGTTGGTCCGTGCGGCGTTCCAGCCAGGCGATCTTGTCGTGATCGAGGGCGTGCAGGCCCTGCGGCCCGGGGCCGAAGTTCAGGTCAAGGGTACAAGTCAGTCCGGTGACGCGGGTGCTGCGCGCCCGGTCGTCACTCCAGCCAAGCTTTAGGTCCGACATGCCCAATCCCAACCTGATCCGCAGCAAGGCGCACATGTCGGGGACAGCGTTGTTCGTGCGGCGCCCGATCCTGGCGTTTGTGCTGAATGCTCTGATCGTGATTGCCGGCATCGCGGGACTTCTGGGTGGTGAGGTGCGCGAACTGCCCGATGTGGACCGCCCGGTCATCACCGTCACAACAGACTTCGCCGGGGCTGCGCCAGACACGATAGACCGTGAAATTACCGCTGCGATCGAGGGGGCCGCGGGTCGGGTGGCCGGGGTCAAGACGATTTCGTCCACATCACGGTTCGGGCGGAGCCGGGTCACGATGGAATTCGGGGATGACGCCGACATCGATATCGCGGCGACAGATACCCGCGACGTGATATCCCGGATTCGCAACAGCCTGCCCGATGGTGCCGAAGAGCCCCGCATCGTCAAGGCCGACGCCAACGCCGATGCCGTCATGCGGATCGCCGTCACATCGAGCCGCCGATCGCCGCAAGATCTGACGCGGATCGTCGAGGACCTGGTGCAAGACCGGTTGCTGTCGGCGACTGGGGTGGCCGACCTGCAGGTCTATGGGGACCGGGTCGAGGTATTTCGGGTTGACGTTGATCTGATGCAGCTGGCCAGCCGCGGGCTTACACTGGCCGATATCCGCACCGCGCTGCGCAACGTGTCGTTTGACGCGCCGGCAGGTGCATTGTCATCAGAAAACCAAAGCATTCTTGTGCGCACCACGGCAGCGGTCACCACGCCGCAAGGGTTCGAGGCCCTGATGATTGCCGATGGCATCCCGCTTGGTGACGTTGCGCAAGTGACGTTGGGTCCGTCGCCGGGCGAAAGCGTGCTGCGCGCGAATGGGGCGACCGGCATTGGTATCGGCATCATTCGGCAGGCAAAAAGCAACACGCTGGAAATTTCCAGATCGGTGACGGCGATTGTTGAGGAGCTGAAGGGCATTTTGCCCCCGGATGTCGATATCTTTGTCACCAGCGACGACGCAACCTTCATCGACGGCGCTATCAGCGAGGTGGTGACTACGCTTGGGCTTGCCGTGATCATCGTGATTGCGGTGATCTGGCTTTTCTTGCGCGATATCCGAGCCACGATCATTCCCGCCATCACGATGCCGGTGGCCCTGATCGGGACTTTGGCGGCGATCTGGGTTGCAGGGTTCTCCATAAACATCCTGACCTTGCTGGCGTTGGTGTTGGCGACAGGCATGGTGGTGGATGACGCCATTGTTGTGCTGGAAAACATCGTGCGGCGTCGGTCGCAAGGCATGGGGGCCCGCGCCGCCGCAGTTCTGGGTACCCAAGAGGTGTTTTTTGCCGTGGTCACCACCACAGCAACACTGGCCGCAGTTTTTGTGCCGTTGTCGTTCCTGCCCGGTCAGACCGGGGGGTTGTTTCGCGAATTCGGGTTTACGCTTGCGATGGCAGTGCTGTTGTCGTCTGTGGTGGCGCTGACGCTGTGCCCCGTGCTGGCCAGCCGGCTGCTGACTGCTGCACCCAGTCAATCACCCAAGCGCGGCCCGATGATCTGGCTGGGCGACAAACTGATTGCCATCTATTCCGCAACATTGCGTGCGGCGCTGGCGGCTCCGCTGGTCGTGGTCCTGGTCGCCGCGATGTTCGCCCTCACGGCCGTGATGATGGCGGGTGGTATCCGCCAAGAGGTTACGCCATCCGAGGACAGGTCCGTGGCCTTGTTGCGGGTGTCTACCCCGCAGGGCGTGTCGCTGGACTATACAACCGGCAAGATGGCCGAAATCGAGGCCATCCTGGACCCCTACCGTGCCAGCGGCGAAGTTACGTCCGTGTTTTCCATCGCAGGGTCTGGCGGGCAAGCCAACAGTGGTTTCGTTGTGGTGACGCTGGCCGACTGGGGCAGCCGGACGCGCAGCCAACAAGAGATCGTCGGCGAAATCAACGGTCGCCTGCGCGGTGTGATCGGGGTTCAGGCGTTTGCGATCCAGCCCAACAGCCTGCGCATTCGCGGTGCCGGGCAGGGGCTTACCTTTGCAGTGGTGGGATCAAGCTACGACCAGCTTGGCCCTCTGGCCGCGGAACTTGTTCGCCGGATGGAGGAAAACCCTGCGTTGGGCCAAGTGCGCCTTGGGTATGAAACGACGCAGCCGCAACTGTTCATCGAGGTCGACCGGGCGCGTGCGTCTGATCTTGGCGTGAATATCGACGGTCTGGGCGAGGCCTTGCAGGCTGTGCTGGATGGCAGCAACATCGGAACGGTTTTCATCGAAGACCGCAGCTATGACATCAAGATGCTGTCCACCACCAACCCGGTGAACGATCCCAGTGATCTGGAACGCATATTCATTCAGACCGGCAACGGCCAGATGGTTCCAATTTCCACCTTTGTCCGGCTTGAAGAACGTGCTGTTGCGCCCGAACTGGGCCGAGAGTCGCAACTGCGATCTGTCCAGATTTCCGCAGGCCTGACCCCGCAGCTGGCCCTTGGGGATGCGTTGGTGATCGTGCAGGATCTGGCGTCCGAAATACTGCCCGACGACAGCCGTATCGTGCCGCTTGCCGAGGCGGCTACGCTGAATGAAACGTCGTCCGGACTGCTGATCACCTTTGGCTTTGCGATCCTGATCGTGTTTCTGGTGCTGTCGGCCCAGTTCGAAAGCTTTGTCTCGGCGGTGATCGTGATGGCGACTGTTCCATTGGGTCTGGCATGCGCGGTGTTTGCGCTGGCGCTGACGGGGGGCAGTCTGAACGTCTATTCCCAGATCGGTTTGGTGCTGCTTGTGGGCATCATGGCCAAGAACGGTATCCTTATCGTGGAATTCGCGAACCAGTTACGCGACGCTGGCAGCAGCGTGCGGGATTCGATCCTTGAGGCTTCGGTGATCCGGCTGCGTCCGGTGATGATGACGATGGCGTCCACCGTGCTTGGCGGTGTGCCGCTGATCTTTTCGGTTGGTGCCGGGGCCGAAGCACGCGAAGCGCTTGGCTGGATCATCGTTGGCGGTTTGGGTCTGGCCACGGTATCGACGTTGTACCTGACGCCGGTGGCTTATCTGCTGCTTGCAGGGTTCACGACCCCCAAGGCGCAAGAAGAAGAAAGACTGGCCCGCGAACTGTCACATGCTGAAAGCAAGATCGCCGGAATCGCGGGGGAATAGGCCGATCAACGTGTGCGGCGCAACCTGATCACAACGTCGACGCGCGACACTTCTGTCCCGGCGGGCGCGGCAGGCAATCCGTGGATGCGCATGCCCTCGGCGGGCGCATCGGTCAACTCGGACGTCTCTTCCCAGTAATAGTGGGGATGATCGTCCATCCGGGTGTCGAAATAGCTGCGCGCGCCATCAACGGTGATCTCTTGCATCAGGCCAGCGTCGCAAAACGCCCTGAGCGTGTTGTACACGGTAGCAAGCGATACCTTTTCGCCGGCCTCGCGGCTGGACACGAACAGGCTTTCGGCGGTGACGTGGCGGTTCTGCCCATCACCCACCAACAGCGCCGCCAAAGCCAAACGCTGCCGCGTGGGACGCAAGCCTGCACGGCCAAGCCACTCGGTGCCGCGTTCGCCAGCCAGATCGTTCTTTGGTACAAGATTATCGGTCATGTCTCTTTATTAGTCATTCGGGCCTGTGCTTTCAACGGAAAACCGGCAAACTGTGGGCAGGGCCCGGTCTTTGCCAGGATCATGTGCAAAAGCGCCGCCCTTGCTCTTGCGTCGATGGCGGTGCTAGAGGTTTCATCAGGATGGAGACAAACAGGGGCGGAAAACCGGTGTATCCGACGACATTCGACAAGGACGACCTTTTGAAGTGCGCGCGGGGCGACCTGTTTGGGCCCGGCAATGCCCAACTGCCAGAGCCTCCGATGCTGATGATGGACCGTATCACCGATATTTCCGGTGATGGCGGTGAACATGGCAAAGGCCATGTGGTTGCTGAATTCGACATCAGCCCGGATCTGTGGTTCTTTGGCTGTCACTTTCCGGGCAACCCGATCATGCCCGGCTGTCTGGGTCTGGACGGCCTTTGGCAGTTGACCGGCTTCAACCTTGGTTGGCGCGGCTGGCAAGGGCGCGGGTATGCGCTGGGTGTCGGCGAGGTCAAGCTTACCGGCATGGTCCGGCCTGACCGCAAACTGATCCGCTATTTCGTGGATTTCACCAAGGCGATCCAGACCCGCCGTCTGACGATGGGCGTGGCCGACGGCCGTGTCGAAGCGGATGGCGAAGTAATTTATCTGGTCAAGGACATGAAGGTCGCCCTGTCCGCCAACTGAGGCGCGGCAGGAGGA
>JAUSPL010000281.1 GCA_030656535.1 Gemmobacter sp. | reverse complement strand
ACCAAACAGGTACAGGCCCGGCCGATCCTGATCGTCCCGGCCTGGATCATGAAATACTACATTCTGGACCTGTCGCCCCAGAACTCGATGGTGCGCTATCTTGTTGGTCAGGGCTACACTGTCTTCATGATGTCCTGGTGCAATCCGACAGCAGATCAGCGGAATCTGTCGCTTGAGGACTACCGCAAGCGCGGTGTCATGGCGGCGCTTGACGTTGTGAACGCGGTAGTACCGGACACCCCGGTTCACGCAGTCGGCTATTGTCTGGGTGGCACCATTCTGGCGATTGCGGCGGCGACGATGGCGCGCGAGGGCGATGACCGGCTGACCTCGGTCACGTTGATGGCCGCGCAGGTGGATTTCGCCGAAGCGGGCGAGTTGCTGATGTTCCTTGATGAAAGCCAGGTCGCCTTCATCGAGGATCTGATGTGGGAACAGGGCTATCTGGACCGCCCGCAGATGGCCCGCGCCTTTGCCGCGATCCGGGCCGAGGACTTGATCTATTCCCGCAATGTCCAGCGCTATTTTCTGGGGCGGGACGATCTGCCGACCGATCTGGGGGTGTGGAACGCCGACAGCACGCGCATGCCCGCACGGATGCATTCGGAATACCTGCGTGGGTTGTTCTTGGAGAACCGGCTGTCGGCCGGACGTTTCGCGGTCGAAGGGCGGGTGATCGCGCTAAAGGACATCTCGGTGCCGCTGTTCGTGATCGGCACCGAAACCGATCATATCGCGCCGTGGCGATCGGTCTACAAGACCCAGTTGTTCACCGATTGCGACCTGACCTTTGTGCTGACCAAGGGGGGCCACAACGGTGGCATCCTCAGCGAACCCGGCCACAAGGGACGGTACTACCGCATTTCGCACCGCCCGGCGGGGGCGCTGTATGTCGGCCCCGAGGCTTGGCTGGCGGACCATGAGGCAACGCCGGGGTCATGGTGGAAGGCATGGGTGGACTGGTTGTCCACGCGCGGCGGCGGTCTTGTCGATCCCCCGGCTGCAGGCGCGCCAGAAAAGGGCTTTGCCCCCCTGTGTGCAGCGCCGGGTACCTACGTGCTCCAACCCTAGCTCCGGGGATACCGCGCGGCAGGGTCAGCAAGGAATGGAACGCCACATGCCCCTGCCGCCCGATGTGTCACCCGGCAGGTCGGTGGGTCACCGGGCTTCGCTTTCGGCTGGACCCCGATCACGGCGCTACCTTGATCAAATACTGCCTGGTCCGGGCACCAACGCAGCGCGTGTCGTTGGGTCTGTGCGGTTGCAAGCCTCTGGGGCCAAGGTGATTCCGCCCATACCTTTGGGAAACATCGTTCGATCAGGCAGCCCTGCGCAGGTCGCGCGCGGTCAGCCAGGACAGGGTGGCGATACCCAGGGCGCACAGGGCAATCACCCCCCAGTTTGCCGGTTGCACATTGGACACGATCACCCCGACCAGCGCCCATACCACACCAAAGGCATAAGTCGGTGTGTCAGGGCGCACGAGGCTGATGGCGACGGCCACCGCAAGCGCCACGCAGATTGACAGCAGCGCGGCCATCTGCGCGGAAAGCAGGCCGTACCCCGCCAGAACCAGCCCGATCGACACGCAAGAGGCCGCCGTCAGCCACCCGGCGTACAGCGCGACCGGCGCGCGTTGCCACCAGCGGTCCGAAGTACCGGACCTGATGACAGCGACAAGCGCGCTGATCAGCATCGCCCAGATCATCACCGTAGCGCCCAGCGGGGAAATATTGGCAACCGGAATCCAGAATGCGCCTATCGCAAGGCTGACCACAAGGGCCGGGCGCATCCTTTGCCACTCGGCATCATCCTTGCGTTTCCACAGGCCAAAGCCGGCGCCGAGGATCAGCCACAGATAGATCACCCCCCAGATCGAAAAGGCATAGCCCGCCGGCTGCACCGGAGGGTCGACCTGAGCTATGGGGAATTGCGAGGCGGTAAAGCCGTTGAACCCGCTGCTGGCCAAAGGCGACAGGGCGAAGGCAAGTGTAGCCAGCAAGGTCAGCAGAGCCAGTAGGCGGGTCATCGCGGCGATCTCCGGGTCATCGATTCAAGAAGAAAATTAGCAGGCACAGCAACGAATGACCATGACGCGCGATCGGCCAAGGACGTCGTGGCAAACCGCCCAGGCAAACCTGCCGAACCGGGCGGTCGCCAGATCTGGCATACCAGGCGGGCGATGAAATCAGGTATTCACTGCGTGCCGCAGTATCATACGGGACGGAAACGCGGCAATCGCGATCCTGACGCGCAGATGCCGGGAAAGCGGACCGTTGGCGGACCCCTGAAACGCACGTCCCTGTCGCACGGGACCGATCCGCGAAGCGCCATCACCCGAACCGGCGCAGCCGTTCATTCGCTCCGTGAATGGGCATGCACATCACGCCCCGCATGCGCCTTCATGCTTTTCCCGGCCAAGTCCTCTCGCACTTTGTCCGCGACCCGGACCCAAAGCAAGATGCCGCCGTATTCAATCTGGGTCGCATGGTAGTCCTTGTGATGCTTGCCGACGCGGCGGGCCAGCAGAACCCCGAGCACGACGGTTGGCACGCCTCCAATGGCGATGGGCGTGGACGCCGCAAGTGTGCAGGCCACCGCAAGCATTGCGGCCAAGGCAACATACGACCCAAGAAAAAAGAAGTCGACCGAGATACCACCCTCCAGTTCACTGATCGCCTCCTCGGATACAAATGCCGCACGGGGGGTTGCGGGATCATCCTCCGGTTCGGATGCCTGCCAATATGCCTCTCCCAACTTTTCCTTCAACGCCTGCTGTGACCCCAAGACACTGATGTCATAACGCCTAGCAACTGTATCTTTCAG
>JAUSPL010000275.1 GCA_030656535.1 Gemmobacter sp. | reverse complement strand
AAGTTGAACGGCGTGATGCCGGCGACAACGCCCAAAGGCTGCCGCATGGAATAGATGTCGATGCCGGGACCGGCGCCGTCCATGTATTCACCCTTGAGCTGCTGGGGGGCGCCCACGCAATACTCGATCACGTCAACGCCGCGCGAAATGTCGCCCTTGGCGTCCGGGATGGTCTTGCCATGTTCACGCGACAGGACTTCGGCCAGTTTGTCCATGTCGCGGTTGATCAAGCGCACCAGTTCCATCATTACCCGCGCACGGCGCTGCGGGTTGGTGGCGCCCCAGGCAACCTGGGCTTTGGCGGCGTCGGCGATGGCGCTGTCCAGCTCGGACTTGGACGCCAGCGGCACCTTGTACTGCACCTCGCCGGTGTGCGGATTGAAGACATCGGCAAAACGGCCGGATGTGCCTTTGACGTGCTTGCCGTTGATCCAGTGGGTCAGTTCTTGCATGGGGTCCTCCCGAAAACTCTGCACACAGGATAGGCTTGCAGAATTGCGGGATAAAGAGGCAATGTGCCAAAAGGGTTTTGCGTTTTTGCAAAGGTAAGGCAATGCTCGACTGGGATGACCTGCGAATTTTCCTTGCCGTGGCGCGGGCTGAAAGCCTGTCCGGGGCAGGGCGCGGCCTGAAACTGGACGCGGCCACGGTCGGTCGCAGGGTCGCGCGGCTGGAAGAGCAGCTGGGGACCAGGTTGTTTGTAAAGTCACCCCAAGGCTATGCGCTGACCGATGCGGGCGGTCGGTTGATGCCACATGCCGAGGCGGCAGAGCAGGCGATGGCAGGCGCAACCGAGGATCTGGGCGGGGCCGCAGGGCAATTGACGGGGCAGTTGCGGATCGGCGCGCCAGATGGCTGCGCCAACTACCTGTTGCCACAAGTCTGCGCCGCGATCTGCGATGACCATCCGGGGCTGGAAATCCATATCGTCGCCCTGCCGCGCGTGTTCAACCTGTCCAAGCGCGAGGCCGATCTGGCGATTGCGGTGTCGCCACCTGCGGCCGGGCGGCTGACTGTCCAGAAGCTGACGGAATATCACCTGCATCTTGCTGCGCATCGGGACTATCTTGCGCTGCATCCGGCCATCAGCACACGCGCGGACCTGCGCGGGCATCGGATGATCGGCTATATTCCCGACATGATCTTTGACAAGGAACTGGATTATCTGGCCGAAACCGGGGCGGATGCGGTTGGGCTGGCGTCCAATTCCGTGTCTGTGCAGATGCAGATGATCCGTGCCGGTGCCGGTCTGGGCATCGTGCATGACTTTGCTATCCCGTCGACGCCCGGGGTTCGCAAGGTGCTGACGCAGGAGGTCAGCCTGACGCGCACCCTGTGGTTGATCCGCCATGCCGATGATCGTCGGTCAGAACGGTTGGCCCGGCTGTCCGAGGCGCTGGCGATCGGCATCCGACGCGAGGTGGCACGGCTGGAAGCTTTGGCTTGACAGAATCCCCCGGCGCACCCGACGCTACAGTATAGAGGAGTGTTATCCCCATGCTGGTACAACAGATATTGAACTCGAAGCCCGACAAAGAGGTCGCCTCGGTGAAACCTGGCGCGACCGTGCGGGACGCCGTGGCGCTGCTGTCGGCCAGGCGCATAGGTGCGGTCATCGTATCTTCGGATGGCAAGCGCGTCGCCGGTATCTTGTCCGAGCGCGACGTGGTGCGTGAACTGGGCAGACAGGGACCCGGATGTCTCGACCAGCCAGTCGAACAGATCATGACCTCGACCATCGTCGGCTGCACCAAGTCTGATTCTGCGGATCAGGTCATGGAGCGCATGACCGAGGGCCGATTCCGCCACATGCCGGTCATGGAGGCCGGTTTGATGATCGGATTGATTTCGATCGGCGACGTTGTCAAAGCCCGCCTGATGGAACTGGGCATGGAAAAAGACGCTCTGGAAGGCATGATCAAGGGCTTTTGATCCCTGAAAGTCAGGTTGGTGTTTTCTGATTGCCGGACTTTTCATCGGGGGTTGCCATCTGCGGCGCAATAATGTTGCTTGTGCTGCATGGCAGCAATGAGGGTCCCATGCGCATCGGTCTATATCCCGGAACCTTCGACCCGGTGACACTCGGCCATCTGGACATCATCAACCGCGCGACGCAGTTGGTGGACAGGCTGGTCATTGGTGTCGCGATCAACCGTGACAAGGGCCCGTTGTTCAATCTTGAACAGCGCGTCGCAATGCTTGAAGCCGAATGCTTGGAGGTATCGGCCCGCACCGGGACCGAGATACTGGTTCATCCGTTTGAGAACCTGCTGATCGACTGCGCCCGCGATGTCGGGGCCGGGGTCATTATCCGGGGCCTGCGGGCCGTGGCCGATTTCGAGTATGAATTCCAGATGGTTGGGATGAACCGTGCGCTGGATGCTAGCATTGAAACGGTGTTCATGATGGCAGATGCCCGGCGTCAGGCCATCGCGTCCAAGCTGGTCAAGGAAATTGCGCGGCTTGGCGGGGATGTCCAGAAGTTCGTCCCCGCCCGGGTAAACATGGCACTGCGCGACAAGTTCGGACCCATCACATCCCACGCGGGCGAATATTGACCGCCCGCATCTGACGCAATCACGTTGGCAGCGGCAGGTTCAATGCGACTCCGCGCCGCGCCGAGCTTTCCAGCACGGCCTCATGCAACCGCGGGCTGCGCTTCAGCAGGGCGAGGAACCTTTCTTCGTCCAGCGCCAGCAGGGTACAATGTGTGATGGCGGTCACTTGGGTCCGCCGCCGCTGCCGGGTCAGGATCGCCAACTGCCCGAACATTTCGCCCCGGCCCAGCCGGTGCTTTTGCGCCGCAGTGACGGTCTGCACCGCACCCGACGCGATGAACCAGACCTGGCGCGGCATGTCGTCCCGGCGCAAGACAATGTCGCCGGGATTGGCATAGACCGTACGCAGATGCCGCGACAAGTCGCGCAGGGATGCGTCGCTCATACCTTGAAACAGCGGAAACAGCTTGACCAGTTGCGATTTTTGCAACGTCAGGTCCAGCGCCGGACGATCTGACAGTTGCTTGCGATAGGTCTCTGTCTGGTCCATCAGCGCGCGGCGCAGCTCTGGCCCGATCAGCCCGTCGTCGGTCAGCAAGTCGTATTCACGTTCCTCCAACTGCAAGGTCGTGCGGCGGATCAGCCTGCGCTCCATGTCCTCGGCATAGCCGGGGTATTGCAGCCGCAAACCTTCCAGCTCTTTTTGGGTGTCCTCTTGGCGGCGGTTGATCAGTTCGTGCAGCAGGTCTGCGACCCGGCGGCCATGGATTCGCAGAATGCGGGTGTTGATGAATTCATGCAGGCTGGGCAGGATCAGCCCGACCGTGACAATACGTTCAAACCTGTCCGCCGTTATGCGCGCCAAGGGCCGGGAAATCCGCAGCCGGTTGTGCAGACGTTCTGCGGCCCGCAAAGATCGCCCACCGCGCAGCGCCGCGCGTGCTTCGGTGCGGTACCCGGTCCGACCGCTGACCCGCGTGGCTTCGATCAGTCGGTCAGCGTCCGACAGCATCCGGTCGGCCAAACGGGCAGGGATCACCTGATCGCGAAATTCCTCCAGGATCAGATCGCGTTCGCGACCGGCCAGCGCCAAAAGCCCCAGCGTGATCCGGTCCCGGTCGGGAATGTCGGTGGCGTCGTCGGCGCGTTTCACCGCTGTGTTCAGGCGGGCCGCGAACCGTTTGGCCTCGTCGCGCACGATGTCGCGCGACAGCCCGAAATCGCGGGCCGTTTCCGCAACCTGTTCGCGCACGGTCTGCAAGGCGACGGCAACCACCTGATCGGACAGCGCCGTGTCCAGCGGGGACAAGCGGTCCAGCCCCAGCCGACCGATGACCCAGCGCAGCGTGGTGCCCTGAACACGCAACGTGAACAGGGCATAGCCGGTTGCTATCATGCCAACCTGACGCTTGATGTCGGGCGGGATCCGAAAACTTTCGGTGACTGCCAGCGCCAGCGCCAGTGTCACCGCGCCCCGCAATCCCCCCCACAAGATCGCCAGCCTGTAGGGCGTTTCGACCCGGGGCGACAGGCGCATCCCGGTCAGGATCGGCAGTAGCCCAAACAGCACGATGGCCCGGGCGGCCAGCGTGGCGACCACGGTAATCAAGATCAGCCCCAGATCGTAGATCCGAACATCTGCCAGCAGGCGTGGGATCAACAGCGCCGCCATCACGAAAATCAGGCCGCCCGCCCAATAGGCCAGCAAATCCCATGTGTCGCGCAGCTTGACCAGGGTCGGTGGCGGCATCCGGCCGGGCGCCATGAAGTTGACCCCCAACCCGGCTGCGACCACCGCGACAACGCCCGACGCCCCGGCCAGCTGCTCTGACACGATGAAGGCCAGATAGGGCAGGGCAATCGTGATCGAAATCTGCGCCAGCGGATAGTTTGGCAGCCGGGTCAGCACCACCACAAACACCCATGCGGCCAGCCACCCGAGGGCAGCGCCCATAAACAGCAGATAGGGAAACCTACCCAAGGCTTCGGCCAGCGACGGCTCTTCGACCCCGATGCTGATGATGCTCAGGAACAGGCCAAACAAGGCGATAGCCGCGGCGTCGTTCAGCAGGCTTTCACCTTCGACGATGCGTGCAAGCCGCTGTGGCGCGGGGGTCGCGCGAAAGATGCTGACCACGGCCGAGGGATCGGTGGTCGACACGATGGCCCCGATCAGCAGGCAGGCCATCAGTGGCAGCCCCGCCAAGGGATACAGCGCATACCCGACCACCACGGTCGCAACGCCGACAGCCACCACCGCCAACACCAGAATGGGCACCCAGTCGTCCAGGATGCGGCGCAGGTTGATGGTCAGCGTGGCCTGAAAAATCAGGGTCGGCAAAAAGACGTACAAAAAGACGTTGGACCGGATCGGCAGGTTCAAGATCGCCAGAGCCACCGGGTTCAGCACATCCGTCAGGTCCGTCTGCCAAAAGAAAGTGGCGGCGACGGCAATCGCGATCCCAAAGGCGGCCAGCACAACGGTTGACGGCAAGCGCAATCGACCGGCCAGAGGCTCGCTCAGACCGATGACAACGAACAAGGCAGCAATGATTGCGACAAATACGATCAGATCCATCCTGCTTTCCTATGGGCTTGGATGGAGTTCGGCCAGAGCAGGAACGGGCGCGGGCGGTCACGTTTTGTGAACGCTCCGAAACATTATGTCACAGCAGTCGGCCCATCGCGACGGCAGTGTCTGCCATGCGGTTGGAAAAGCCCCATTCGTTATCGTACCAAGCCAGAATACGGCACATCTTGCCGTCCATCACCTTGGTCTGGTCCATGTGAAAAACCGAGGACCGGGGATCATGGTTGAAGTCCACGCTGACGTTCGCAAAGTCGGTGTAGCCAAGGACACCCTTCAATCGCCCGTCTGCTGCGGTGCGGATTGCGGCGTTGATTTCCTCGATGCTGGTGTCTTTTGTGGCCTCGAACACCAGATCAATCGCAGAGACGTTCGGTGTCGGCACCCGGATTGCCACCCCGTCCAGCCGGCCCGAAAGGTCGGGCAACACCAGTCCGACCGCTTTGGCGGCGCCGGTCGTGGTCGGGATCATCGACAGCGCGGCTGCACGGGCGCGGTACAGGTCCTTGTGCATGGTATCCAGCGTTGGCTGATCGCCGGTATAGCTGTGGATGGTCGTCATGAAGCCGCGCGTGATGCCAACCGCGTCATGCAACACCTGGGCCACCGGGGCCAGACAGTTCGTGGTGCAAGAGGCGTTCGACACGACGATGTCCGCAGCCGTCAGGCCGCTGTGGTTGACGCCGTAGACAACCGTGCGATCCGCGCCCTTTGACGGGGCAGATACCAGCACGCGTCTTGATCCGTTTTGCAGGTGGACAGCCGCCTTGTCGCGGTCGGCAAAGATGCCGGTACATTCCAGCGCGATATCGACATCGCCCCAAGGCAGGTCCTTGGGGTCGCGGATCGCCGTCACCCGGATCGGCCCGCGTCCGGCGTCGATCCAGTCGGGGCCGGTGGTCACGTCGGACGGAAACCGACCATGCACCGAATCGAACCGTAGAAGATGCGCGTTTGTTTCCACTGGCCCAAGGTCATTGACCGCCACCACCTGAATATCGGTTCGCCCCGATTCCACTATGGCGCGCAAGATATTACGCCCGATTCGACCAAAGCCGTTGATTGCAACGTTGACAGTCATCGTGAGCCCTCACCCTGTTAGCGCTAACATCACTGGATAAAAAACAGCATTTCCAGCCCGCGGTCAAGCGTGCCGGAAATCTGCAGCGATTAATGGCCGATCAACGCCAGAAAGACAGCCATTCGATCGCGTCAACGAACTTTGACATCAGGAAGAGGCCAAAGCCCCAGCCAAAGGTCTGGTCCAAAGTCAGGAACCCCAGCACCAGAAGAACAAGGATCAGCGCGAGGCGGTTGGTCAAATGACCCCTCCGGTTATTGGAGAAGCCGCCCCATCACGCCGGCCACATCGGCCATCCGGCAGGAAAAGCCCCATTCGTTGTCATACCATGCCAACACCCGTATGGTGCGGCCGCCAACGACCTTTGTCTGGTCAGGGGCAAAGATAGACGAATGCGGCGTGTGATTGAAGTCAATCGAAACTTTCGGCTCGGGGTCATATGCCAGCACCATGCCCATATAACCGCTGGCTGCCTCGCGCACGATTTCGTTGACCTCGTCCACCGTGACCGATTTGCGGGACACAAAAGTCAGATCGACCGCCGACACGTTCGGGGTCGGCACCCGCATGGACGTCCCGTCCAGCTTTCCGGCCAGTTCGGGCAGAACCTCACCGATGGCTTTGCCTGCGCCGGTCGATGTCGGGATCATCGCCATCGCAGCGGCGCGGGCGCGGTAGAGGTCCTTGTGGCGACGGTCCAGCGTCGGCTGGTCACCTGTGTAGGAATGGATCGTGGTCATGATGCCCGATTCAATGCCGATTGCATCGTTCAGGACCTTGGCCAGCGGTGCAAGGCAGTTGGTCGTGCAAGATGCGTTCGACACCACCAAGTGTTCGGGCGTCAGCAGGCGGTGGTTGACCCCGTAGACGCAGGTCAGATCGGCGCGCTTGGCCGGGGCAGACACCAGCACGCGCTTGGCGCCGCGGGTCAGGTGGACGGCCGCCTTGTCGCGGTCATTGAACTGGCCGGTACATTCAAGCACCACATCGACGCCGTCCCAGTCCAGTTCTTCCGGGTTGTAGGTCGACATCACCCGGATCGGCCCACGGCCCAGATCCATCGTGTTGCCTTCGACCCGTACGGTGCCGGGAAAACGGCCATGAACCGAGTCGTATTTCAGCAAATGGGCGTTGGTTTCAATTGGCCCGGTGGCGTTCATGGCCACCACCTGTACGTCGTTGCGCCCGCTTTCGGCGATATGTGCCAAGGTGCAGCGTCCGATCCGACCGAAGCCGTTGATCCCGATGGTGATGGTCATAAGAAATCTCCGTCTTGAAACCGTCTCGCCCCTTGGTCGGCGTATACTGTGATATGCCGGGTGCGAAAAGTCGGAAAACGACTGTTTATCATTTAGTTAGCGCAAAC
>JAUSPL010000273.1 GCA_030656535.1 Gemmobacter sp. | reverse complement strand
ACAGGACCATGCCGACCAGCACCAGCCCTTCGGGAATCCACATTGCGGTTTTCGCCATGGTGACGCTGGTGGTGCCGCGGGTGTAATTGCGCGCCACGCTGATCAGCACATAGTGGCTGAGAAACCCGACCACCCCGGCGGCCACAAGCGCCAGCACGATTTCCAGCCAGCGCCGGGCGGTTGGCCGCAATCGCCCGGCAATCAGATCAACCCGCACCAGCGCGCCCGCGCGCAGCGCCTGCCCCAGCGCCAGAAAGATCATCGCCCCCAGACCATAGCCGACGTATTCCTCGACGATCTGGGTGGACATGCCCCACAGCGACCGGATGGTGATTTCGATCAGGATCAACACGGTGATCGACATCAAGATCACAACGCCGATCGCGGCGCCCGCAAAGGCCAGCCCGCCGACAATCTTGTCAAGCGCCTGCAGGATGCGGTGGTGTGTCATCGCGCAGGCGCCCCCGTCTTTGTCCAATCGTCTGTATCAAGCCGCCGGTATCAGTTGCCCGACGCGGCCAGATACTCGTCCAGCACCTTGGCACGGTCGCCCGATGCCGTGCGCCACCGCTGGATCACCGGATCGGCCGACGCGCGCAGGCTGGCCATCAGGTCATCGCCCGGCGTTTCAGAGACGGTCGCGCCACGGTCACGCAAGGTGGTGTAGTTGTCGGCAACCTGGGTTTGCAGGCGTGCAATGGTGCGCGCGGTGGTTTCTTCGCCGGCTTCCATCACGGCGGCCTGCAGATCGGCGGGCAGCGCGTCCCAGACATCCTTGTTCACGGTGACATAGGACATGGGCACCGCCCAGTTGATTTCCAGGAAGTTCGGCGTGTAGTCGTTCAGCCCCGACGACGCCCCCAGATCGGCCGAGGTCACAACCGCGTCGATCACGCCGGTGGACAGGCCGGGGATCACGTCGCCCCAGTTCATGTTGATGGCCGCAGCCCCCGACGCCGAAAAGGTTTCAAGGCTGTTCAGATCGAACGCCCGCAGCTTGACGCCTTGCAGGTCGGCCAGGGTGGTGATCGGCTCGCGGCTCCACAATCCGCTGGGCGGAAACAGGCCGGCCGATACAACCACCTGATTGAACGCAAGGAAGGCGTCCTTGATATAGGGCAGCGACACCTCGTGCATGGTCTGCACGTCCGCAGGTTTCTTGATCAGGAACGGCAGGGTCGACACCAGAAACACCGGGTCAGAGCCGCCATAATAGGACGTCGCATGGCGCGCGATCGGCGCGGCACCGTCTTCGACAACCGACAGGATGTCTGCGCCGCGATAGCCCAGCGATCCGTCAAAATGGTGGGTGATCTCGATGCGGCCGCCGGTCTTTTCCTTGACCAGTTCCCCAAACAGCACGTCCGCGACGCCATCGGACGACGTGCGGCCAAAGGTGTTGGGCATATCCCACTTGTATTCCTGGGCAGAAACGGCGGTCGAGGCAGCAATCGCCACGGTGCCCACTGCGATCAATAGGTTGAATTTCATCAATAGCTCCATGCGATTGCGCGTTTTCCGGGCAGGGGGACGCCCGATGTCCGGGCTATGCCAGCCCATGCATACACAAGCGTATGGCTGGGCATCTGATGTGTCAAGAAAACGCTGGGGCTGATCGTCACACCCGTCCGTTTCGCCGGGTCATTGGGCAAACATCGGGTTTCGTGTCGGGTCTGCGCCCGGAATAGTGGCGCGACATTGACCGACCCCGCGAAACGTGCACTTTGATCGCCACGTACAAGACAGGAGTGTATGCTTTGATCCGACTGGGCGTCGATATTGGCGGAACCTTTACTGATTTCGCACTGGTCGAATCGGGCCAAGGCCGGACCGCTGTGCACAAGCAGCTGACAACCCCCGACGATCCCGCCCGCGCGGTGACCGAAGGGGTCGCGGCCATTTGCGCCGGCTTTGGCATCACGCCTGCGGACATCACCGAAATCGTCCACGGCACCACCCTTGTCACCAACGCGCTGATCGAGCGGCGCGGCGCGCGGGTCGGCATGCTGGTGACCGAAGGTTTCCGCGACACATTCGATGTCGGCATGGAACAACGCTATGACCTGTTTGACCTGCGGTTGCGCTATCCTGATCCGCTGGTGCCGCGCGCCTTGCGGAAAGAGATCCACGAGCGGCTGCGCCATGACGGGTCGGTGATGATCCCGCTGGACGAGGCCGCCGCAATGCAGGCGGTGGATGATCTGGTGCAACAGGGCGGTATCGACGCGCTGGCGATCTGTCTGCTGCACAGCTATGCCAATGACGCGCACGAAAGGCGGCTGGCCGACCTGGTCGCGGCGCGCTACGGCGATCTGCATGTTTCAACCTCGGCCGAGGTGTTCGGCTATCCGCGCGAATACGAACGCTGGACCACGACCTGCGCCAACAGCTATGCCAAACCGCTGGTGCATGGCTATCTGGCGCGGCTGGAACTGGGGTTGGCGGGGATCGGGTTTGCCGGGCATCTGGCGATCATCGCATCGGGTGGCGGGTTGATGACGCCCGAAACCGCGCGGCGGTTTCCGGTGCGGTTGCTGGAATCGGGTCCGGCGGCGGGGGTCTTGATGGCGGCGCGGTTGGGCCGGGATCTGGGTCTGGGCGATGTGCTGGGCTTTGATCTGGGCGGCACCACGGCCAAGGGCGCACTGGTGCGCGGCGGGCGCCCGGACAAGAAATACGAATTCGAGGCCGCCCATGTGCACAACCACAAAAGCGGCAGCGGCCTGCGCCTGCGTATCCCGGTCATCGACATGTCGGAAATCGGCGCGGGCGGTGGCAGCATCGTGGCGCGCGATGAACTGGGTCGGATGCGGGTCGGGCCGCGCAGTGCGGGCGCGATGCCGGGCCCGGCGGCCTATGGGCGCGGCGGCACGGAGGCCACGCTGACCGATGCCAACCTGTTGCTGGGCTATCTGGACCCCGCGTTTTTTCTGGGCGGCAAGATGACGCTGGACCCCGGTCTTAGCCACACCGCGATGCAGATCGCAGCCCAGGCCGCCAATCTGGAAGTGACGCGCACCGCCTGGGGCGTGCACGACATCGCGAACGAGGATATCTCGCGGGCGTTCCGGATGCATGCCACCGAACGCGGGTTCGATTACCGGGGGTCGGTCATGGTGGCATCGGGGGGCGGCGGCCCTGTCCACGGTGCCCGCATCGCGCGCAAGCTGCTGGTGCCGCAGGTGTTGTTCCCTGCGGGGGCCGGGGTGATGTCGGCCTTTGGCATGTTGGCGGGGGCGGTGTCGTTCGAGGTGATGGCATCCGTGCGCGCGCGGCTTGATACGCTGACCGATGCGGCGCTGGATCAGGTCATCGCCCCGCGTCAGGCCGAGGTCGCCGCCTATCTGGCCGCGTCCGGCATCGCGGCGGGTGACATCCGCTATGACCGCAGGCTGGACATGCGCTATGCCGGTCAGGGCCACGACATCGAGGTGGCGATGCCCGATGGCTGCGCGGTGGCCGATCTGGCGGGTCTGTTCGCCACCGCCTACCGCGCCGAATTCGGCACCTTGCTGGATCTGCCGGTGGAAATCGTCAGCCTGAAGATCGACGGCGCAGGTCCGGCACCGGCGTCGGTCGCGGTCACGGGTTATGGCGGCGACCGCGACCCCAAAGGCGCGACAAAGGGCCACCGGCGCGCGTATTTCCCGTTGGCAGGCGGGATGATCGACTGTCCGGTTTATGACCGCTATCTGCTGGCATCCGGCGCGGTTCTGACCGGACCCTGCCTGATCGAGGAAAACGAATCCACCGTGTTGCTGGATGTGGGCGACCGCGGCGTTGTCGACAGCGCGGGCAATATCAAGGCACAGATCGGGGCAGCAGCATGACCAAGACCACAAGACAGCTGGATGCAATTGACCTGTCGGTGATGTGGGACCGGCTGATTTCCATCACCGACGAAGGCGCCGCGGCGCTGATCCGCACCTCGTTTTCAACGCTGGTGCGCGAAGGGTACGACCTGTCGGTGTTCATCTTCAACGTCGAAGGCCGGATGATCGCCCAAAGCACCAAGTGCATTCCGGTGTTCATCGGCACCGCGCAGGTGACGCTGTCGCATATGCTGATGAAATACCCCGCCGACACGCTGGACCCCGGCGATGTGGTCATATCCAACGATCCGACCTTTGGCACCGGGCATATGTTCGACATCGCCGTGATGCGCCCGGTGTTTCACCACGGCGCGCTGATCGGCTATGCCATGAGCATCACCCACCTGCCCGACATCGGCGGCATGGGCTTTTCGGTGTCGGCGACGGAAATCTATCACGAGGGTCTGCGCCTGCCGATCCTGAAGC
>JAUSPL010000271.1 GCA_030656535.1 Gemmobacter sp. | reverse complement strand
GGCGCGATCTGCTGCCACAGAGCGGCATGCTTGACTACCTTGCCCTTCGATCCTTTCCACCCGTTGCCCCGCCAGCGTGGCAGGTTCTGGATGATGCCCTTGGTGATGTAGTCCAGATAGGTGGTCACCTCGACCGGGCAGACGGGCCAGCGTCCTTCAGTTTGTTCCTGAATCACGAAAGCCAGCCCACGTATTACTGCAAACAGCATCGCCCGGCTGGGTGTGGCGATGTGGCGCGATGCGACAAAGGCGGTGTGCCGCGCCAGTTCCTGACCATGGGGGCCTTGCAGTACGGCAACATAGGCATAGCCGCCGGGGCCGGGGTTGGGACTGGTCCTGCCGTCAACGGCAAGGATGATGCGGGGCAGCGCCGGGACAGTCGGTGGAGGCTGCGTGGCTTGTGTGGTCATGTGAATGGTCCTTTGGATGGTGTTGTTCGGCAGGTAAGTGGGATATTCGCCGGGGTGCGCCTGTAGGCCACTGGGGATGAGCACGGGCGGCACGGCTAGGTTGGCCTTGAGGGGCCACAGGCCGGGTCACGGGGCGGCGAAAAAGGGGACGTGCCGCGTTGTCCGGAGATTGTCGGGAAATCTGCCTACGCCGGGCCTAGTACGCGCGGCAGTTGAAGCGGGGGGCATCTTCGGTCACAAGGTAGGCCAAGAAACAAAAACGGGGGGGGACGGGCATGCCGACGCTGGACTGGATAGGCAAGCAGGCCGTCGTGAACCATCACCGGCAGGTGCCGTACCGTCTGGTCCATTGCGATGGCGACCTGTCGGCGGGCGATGCTCAGGCGGGCAACCTGCTGGTGCAAGGCGACAACCTGCAGGCGCTGCGGGCGCTGTTGCCCTATTACGCGGGCCGCGTGAAATGCATCTATATCGACCCGCCCTACAATACGGGGAACGAAGGCTGGGTCTATAACGACAACGTCAATTCACCCGAGATGCGCGCATGGCTGGGTAACGTGGTGGGCAAAGAGGCCGAAGACCTGTCACGCCACGACAAATGGCTTTGCATGATGTATCCGCGCTTGCGCTTGCTGCGGGAATTCCTGCGGGAAGATGGGGTGATCTTTGTAAGTATAGATGATCACGAGATTGACCACTTGCTGTTTCTGATGGACGAGATTTTTGGCCGCAAGAACCGAATGGGGAACTTGATTTGGCGAAGGCGCGGCACGCCTGATAGCCGGAATGTATCCGGCATATCGCCTGATCACGAATACCTTGTTTGCTACGGGAAAACCGAAGCCACTCGCTTTGCTGGCGGGAAGCGGGACGATACGAAGTATTCAAACCCGGATGCTGATGCGCGAGGGGCATGGATGAGCGACAATCTCACTGGGCTTGCCGATGCCAAAGCAAGGCCAAACCTCCACTATCCAGTTGTAAACCCCAGCACTGGAAACGAATATGCGCCACACCCGCGACGAGGTTGGGCGGTTGCCAGAGACACGATGGACCGCCTGATTCAAGAAGATCGGATACTTTGGCCCAAGAGCGTAACTGGCAGACCGCGCATCAAGCGATTTCTAGAGGACGTTACTTCGGAGCGAACGGGCTATTCGACAATCTTAAGCGCACCAAACAACACTGAAGGCACGCGCGTCTTGAATGAGATTTTCACCGACAAGGTGTTTCCATTTCCAAAGCCGCATAGGTATCTTGCAGAGGTCATTGCGCAAGTGGCCACCGGCCCCGACGACCTCATCCTTGACTCTTTCGCAGGTTCCGGCACCACGGGTCATGCCGTGCTGGACCTCAACAAGCAGGATTGCGGCAACCGGCGGTTCATCCTTGTGGAAATGGATGAAGGCATTGCCAGCACCGTCACGGCGGAACGCCTGCGCAGGGTGATCACGGGCTATGACAAGGGCGGCGATGCGGGCAAGCCGGTGCCGGGCTTGGGCGGGGGGTTCCGCTTTTGCCGCCTTGGGGTGCCGCTGTTTGATGAATTCGGCGATATTGCCTCTGAGGTCACATTCCCCGACCTTGCCGCGCATATCTTCTTTGCGGAAACCGGCGTGCCAATACCGGCGCGGGCGCAGTCGGAATTCCTTGGCGTGCATCAGGGCCGCGCGGTGTATCTGTTGTTCGATGCCGCCAATCCCGGCCTGCCGCGCGAAGCGGCGGGCAATGTGCTGACACCCGACCGATTGGCCCGCCTGCCTGCACCCCCCGAAGGGTTCGACGGCACCCGCGTTGTCTATGCCGAAGGTTGCACCGTGTCGGCTGACCGGCTGCGCGGTGCTAATGTGGTGTTCCGGCAAATCCCCTATCAGGTCGAAGGGGTCTGACATGGCATCGGTGCATTTCGAGTTGCGGTCCTATCAACGTGAGGCGTTGCGCACCCTCCGCACCTATCTGCGCAAGGTGGTGCTTATGGGGGCCAAGACGGCATTCTACGATGTCGCCGGGGTGCCCTATGCCCCTGCCCCCTTTGTGGACCCGAATACTCCTTACGTCTGCATCCGCATTCCCACCGGGGGCGGCAAGACGATTGTGGCGGCGCATGCCGTAGGGGTGGCTGCACGCGATTACCTGCAGGCCGACAACCCGATGGTGCTGTGGCTGGTGCCCTCGACTGCCATTCTGGACCAGACCTTGGCGGCGCTGCGCAACCTGGACCATCCCTATCGGGCTGCGCTGGCGCAGGACTTCGGGCACAACGTGGCGGTGCTTTCGGTGGCCGAGGCGCTGTCGCTGTCGCGCCCCGATGCGACCGGCGGGGCCTGTGTGATCGTGGGCACGCTGCAGGCGTTCCGGGTGGACGAAACGGCAGGCCGCAAGGTCTATGCCGATGCAGGCGCGCTGATGGACCATTTCAGCGGTTTGACAGCGGCGCAGTTGGACCGCTTGGAGAAGGTGGAGGGGTCTGACCGGCCCGTGGCATCGCTGGCCAACCTCATGCGGCTGCACCGGCCCATGGTGATCGTGGATGAGGCGCACAACGCCCGAACGGCGCTGAGTTTCGAGACGCTGCGCCGGTTCGACCCGTCGATGATTCTGGAACTGACCGCCACGCCCCGGGTCGATGCCGACCCCACAGGGGAAAACCCTGCGTCAAACGTGCTGTTCCATGTGTCGGCTGCCGAGTTGAAGGCCGAAGACATGATCAAACTGCCCATCCGGCTGCAGACGGATACCGACTGGGGCAAGGTGGTCGGGCAGGCGCTGGATTGCCGCGCAGCGTTGGAACAGGCGGCGCAGGCGGAACAGGCAGAAACTGGCGAGTATATCCGGCCCATCATCCTGTTTCAGGCGCAGTCCAAATCGGCCACCGACCCTGACCGGCTGACACCCGACCGGGTGGCGCAATTCCTGACGGACGACAAACGCATCCCGCGCGACCAGATCGCCATTCACGCCACCGGCCATGCCGAGTTGGACAAGATACCCGACATTGCCGCGCCCGATTGCCCGGTCCGCTATGTGATCACGGTGCAGAAGCTGCGCGAGGGCTGGGACTGCCCGTTTGCCTATGTGCTGTGTTCGGTTGCGGAACTGAGTTCCAAGGTGGCGGTGGAACAGATTTTGGGCCGAGTGCTGCGGATGCCGAAGGCCCGGCGCAAGACCCGCGATGTGCTGAATCGGGCCTATGCCTTCGTCACCTCGCGCGACTTCAACGACACAGCAACGATGCTGAAAGATGGGCTGGTGGACGGGGCCGGGTTCGACAAGCTGGAAGCGGCAGAACTGGTCAAGGCGCATGCCGGGTTCCAGTTCGATGACATGCGCGCCGATTTCGAACATCGGTCCGAGGTGCTGCCCGAGGTTGCGGGGGCTTCCGTGGACGACGTGGCGGCAGCGATTGACCGGCTGCCCCCGTCATTGAAGTTGCGGGTGCGCTTTGATGCAGATGTCCGGCAGATCGTGGTGACGCGCCCCCTTTCACGCGACGACCGCAACCTGATGCACATGGCGTTTCACCGGGTGCCGGGAGCGGAACGGGTGATTGAGCGCGTGTTCATCAAGTCTAACCGCATACAGGCGACGGAAATTGCCCCGGGTGAACGCCCCCCCTTCATCGTGCCGCGCCTGTGCATCCGGCGGCAAGGTGATTTGGAACTGTTCGGTCCCGACCATTTCCTTGACCTGCCGTGGAACCTTGCCGACTGCGCGCCGGATAGCTTTGTGCGGCGCTTTGCGATTACCGAAGATACCAAGGCCGGAATGATTGACGTTGGCGACAATGGCAAGATGAAGATCAACTTCATCGGGCACCTGCACGACCAACTCGCGATGGCAATTCAGGAACCTGCGTGGAATCTGCCCCGGTTGGTGAACTGGATTGACCGTGGCATCCCACACCCCGACGTCACCAAGCCTGCAGCGCGGGTGTTCATTCAACGCGCTTTGGAAGGGGTGATGGCTACCAAGGGTTATTCGCTGGACCAGTTGGCGCGCTACAAATACGAACTGCGCCGGGACCTTACCGAAGACATCAAGGCGCTGCGCGAGACCCGCGAAAAGGGACAGTATCAGGCACTGTTTGCGGCGGATGCACAGAGTTTCGAAACCAGCGCCGACCTTGCGCTTATCTTCGATGAACAGAGCTACGCCTATAACCAGCCATATACGGGCATTCGGACATTTAACCGGCATTACTTTCCAGTAATTGGGGACCTGAAACCCGAGGGTGAGGAGTTTAAATGCGCGGTGTTTCTTGATGAACATCCGAAGGTGCGCTTTTGGGTCCGCAATGTGGACCGCAAGCCTAATGCCTTCTGGCTGCAGTTACCAAGCGGGAGGTTCTATCCTGATTTCATGGTGATGATGACCGATGGTCGTATGGCAGCGGTCGAATACAAAGGGGCGCATCTGGCCGATGAAGCGAAGGTAAAGCGCCAGATCGGTGTACTATGGGCCGAGTCCAGCGGCGGGCGCTGCCTGTTCGACATGCCGACCGGGCGCGATTTCTCGACCCTTGACGCAACGCTGAAGACACCCTTCAGGGTTGACACTGTTGCGGGGTGATTGATTTCACCAACTACATTTCAACACGTAAAGCAGAGACGAAGGTGGCACAAATGGGACAAATCAGTTATTACAAATTGACTCCTGAGCAGAAGAAAGTAGCCGATGATGCGCTAGGAAAAAGATTCGGGAAGATATATTCTCCAGTGGATGCTGCACTTGCAACATTCTTTTGCTTCGGTACTGCTGCAATAGCCGTAGCCGCCCTGATTGGCTTAGAAGATTCACTGCGCGCCCGCATCATGGGTGTGGGTGGCCTGTTGGCCGGAGCGAGTGTCTATGCTTATTATAAATATAAGTGGAGAAAGTACTTTACAGCGTCTGAAGAAATTTCTGCGGTGATTTTGAAATCGGCCAAAATTAACATCACCCCTAATCACTGAACATACGATTTTGGCGACACAGTAAAAAACTGATCAGCCCCCCCGCAAGACCTGCGCTCAGGCGCTTTCTACCGCCCTGGCACTATCCAAAATGCGGTAGACGCTGGCCCGGCCAAGCCCCAACCGCCGCGCAATTTCTGTTCCGCCCACCCCTTCGCGGTGCAGTCGCAGCACGTCGTCGGACTTGGCCCGTGCTGTCGGGGCACGCCCCCTGTAGCGCCCTTCGGCCTTAGCCTTGGCGATGCCTTCGCGTTGGCGTTCCAGCATAATCGCGCGTTCAAATTCCGCCACCCCACCAAGGATTGTCAGCATCAGCTTGCCCGTGGGAGTGGCTGTGTCGATGCCCATGGCAAGGATGCGCAAGGCTGCGCCCTTGGCCTCAAGCTGCGCCAGTATCTCCACGAGATGCGCCACCGACCGCGCAAGCCTATCCAGCTTGGTTACCACAAGCGCGTCGCCGGGGCGCAGCCACGCCATCGCCGCTGCCAGTTCATTACGCTTGACCACGTCCACCGACGACACCTGTTCCCGAAAGATACGGGTGCAGCCTGCGGTGGTCAGATCGCGTTCTTGGGCCTCAAGCCCGGAGGTCTGGTCAAGGGTGGAGGTGCGGGCATAGCCGACAAGTGTAGCGGTGGTCATGGCGTTGGTCTCCGACTGTCTCAAAAGGTCTAAGACTATATGCTTGAGACTGTCTCAATATGTCAATACCATTTGTATGGGACAACTTCTGACATACGTTGAGACGTCTCACTAGAGCAAGCCCTATGAGACAGGACTGAAAACGGAAGGCCAGCCACGAGCGGGCCGACCGCGCCTGCGGCGATGACTGGCATCATGTGCCAACCCGGCTTCACGCGAGCATTGCCACCCGTCCGCTATCTTACCCGCTGCATCTTAGTGGCTCGCCAGCGCAACACCCTGGCATCATCGCCCGAGCCGTGAAGGGGGCGCACCGGGGGGAACGTGCGGCGACGGAGTATCATTTCAGCCAAACAGAATTTTGCGGCGGAATATTTCAGGACTTGGCACCCCTCGCACCCTATGGCAACGTATGGGTCTGGACTACACACGAAACACACTGACGATACACGCGACACGTCGGGAC